>CAZXMD010000089.1:0-7499 GCA_964641635.1 uncultured Candidatus Finniella sp.
CAGAAAATCCAGGAGCTTTTTAACTTTTCCCAGGGGATCCGGCACAAGCTATTATTGGTAGAGACACCCAATGTTAAGGAAAAGTCCCTATTTTCAGAAGAATCCTTTTTGTCGCTTCCTTCGTGGGTTTATAGTGACGATATCCTTATTCCCGTTAAGCCTTTTCAGAACAAGCTTGACGATCTCACCGATTACATCAAAAACCATTCTATAAAGTGTATAACCACCTATTAACCGCCGCACAGTTTTTGCGTCGGTGATAGAGGGTAATCTATGAATAAATCTACCAAACGACCTTGAAAGTACACAAACGGCATTTACCCCGGAAATTTTAAAATCTCGCTTCAATCACGCCTTTTCTTATGTACAATTATATTTTGGGCATATTGATGTTTACCAAAATAGAGGAAAGGCAACGACATGGATCATTTAAATCAACACCGTTTATTAAGCCGGAAGGAAGCTGCCGAGTTTTTGGGAGTTAAGACAATAACCCTGGCGATTTGGGAATCAACAAAGAGATATAACCTCCCCGTGGTCAAGGTGGGCCGGTTGGTCCGGTATCGGTTTGGCGACCTCCTCGACTTTGTTGACAGGCGAACGGTCAACAAAGGAACGCCGAAGGATTTTAACCATTAAATCACCGAAAAGGACAGAACATGATGCACAGGGAATTCAGAGAGGCCATGGTACGCGAAAGGGTGGATTTTAGGGGAGACATTATAGCTGATGGCGCAATCCACCGCTTTGCTCCAGGTGGTAAGGGTAGCGAGGACGCCTGGTACGTCTTTTATGGGATGGCAGGCGCTTTTGGGGACTGGAGCCGGGATATCCGAGAAAAATGGAGCGTAAGCAATGGCACCCTGTCTTACGAAGACAGGAAAAAACTTAGCCAGCAGGTGGAAGAGGTAAGGAAAGCTGCTGAGGAAGAAATGGGCACAACCCATAAAGGAGGGGCCTTAAAAGCCCTGGCTAAATGGACGCCTTTACCTGAGGCAGGCCAGTCGCCCTATTTACAAACCAAAAAAGTTGAGGCCTTTGGCATACGTTTCTGTGGAGATTCTCTGGTTATCCCATTGCGGGATATCTCTGGTAAGCTATGGAGCCTCCAATGGATTTATGCGGATGGGACTAAACGGTTTTTAGCAGGTGGGCGTAAAAAAGGATGCTTCCACCACATCGGCGCTTTTGAAGAGGGAAAGCCGATTTATGTGGCAGAAGGCTATGCAACGGGGGCCAGCGTGTATATGGCGACCCACCAGACAACCGTTATTGCATTTGATGCGGGCAACCTTGATCCAGTCGTTGGTGAATTAAAAAAGGCGTACCCAAAAAATCCACTCATCATTGCGGGTGATGATGACGTTTGGAAAGAAATCAACACCGGACGGCAAAACGCCGAACAAGCCGCTCATAAGTATGGGTGCGCCGTTGCCTTTCCAAAGTTTATGAATGTAACAAGCAAACCAACCGATTTTAATGACCTTCATGTACTGGAAGGATTAGAAGCGATTAAAGCTCAGCTTGAACAACCTCAATCTCCTTATGGTAGTGACTCTGACCCTCAACCTGTCAACAGTTCGCTTTTGCCTGTCCTGCCTTTCACGCTGGATATGTTGCCGGAAGCCCTTCAACCCTGGATCAAGGATATTGCTTACCGCCAGCAATGCCCCATGGATTTCGTGGCTATCCCGACCATTTTAATGATTGCAAGCCTGATCGGATCCCGATGCGGCATTAAACCTTATGAGAAGAATAGTTGGGAAGTTGTCCCTAACCTTTGGGGCGGGATTCTTGGAGAACCGGGAACAATGAAAAGCCCTGTGTGTACAGAGGCGCTGTTTCCGTTCAAGTACCTAGAGGCGAAAGCCAAGGAAGAATACAAGGTAACGAGGGTTAAATTTGAAGCTGAAAAAATTGTTTTCCTGGAAGCTAAATCTTCTCTGATCCTTAAAATTAAGGAAGCAATTGACCAGGATGCCGCCGACAAAGAGGTTGTCCTCAAAGCTCTCACAGAGCAGTTAGCCGCCCTTAATAAAAACGAACCGTTAGAGCCAGCTTATAGGCGGTATAAGGTAAATGATGCAACTGTTGAAAAGATGCAGGAAATCCTTTCCCAAAATCCCCAGGGTATTCTTGTTTATCGGGATGAACTGATGGGTTTCCTTGAAAGCTGGGAGAAAAAAGGCCATGAATCTGCCAGAAGCTTTTACCTGGAAGCCTGGAATGGGGATCAATCCTATACCAGTGACCGGATTGGCAGGGGCACTGTGCGGGTAGATAACATTTGTGTTTCCGTTCTGGGGACAACGCAACCGGATAAGATATTACCCTATCTCCATAAGGCCATCAAAAAATCTGCCAATGATGGGTTGCTGCAAAGGTTTCAGTTGCTTGTTTATCCTGACAAAATGCCTTGGAAGGTGGTTGATGAGTATCCCGACTCTTTTGCAAAAGATCGCGTATTTTCCATCTGCAAAAAGATAGACACGATGAAATTTATCGACCATGGCGCTCGGGAATCCAAAGCTCTTCATGAGGGTCAGTACGCCATACCCTTTTTCCCTTTCTCACAAGAAGCACAGCCGTTTGTTCATAGCTGGCTCAATGCGTTAGACAAGAAATTCAACAGGGGTGAGCACGGGATCATTGAGCAGCACCTTGCCAAGTACCGCAGCCTTATGCCCTCCCTGGCGCTTATTTTTCACATTATCAACCTTGCCGATGGGAAGAAAGATCAGGACGTAACCAAGCCTTGCGTCGAAAAAGCCGTAGCGTGGTGCGATTACCTGGAATCCCACGCCCGCCGTATCTACGGAATGGTTCTGGATACCACCTTTGATCCCAAACCTTCACCATCAAAATCAGACGAATTACTGGCGTGGATGCGCAAACAGTCGAAACACACCAACCAACCCCTAAAGCGTCGCTTCATTATGCGGTATTCCAAGTTCAGAAGCTCCAAGGAGCTTGATCCGCTCTTGTCTGATCTCATACAGATGGATCGTATTCGGGAGGAGCCACAAGGGACGTTTTGTATTGTGCCAGAAGGTTTGTCATAAATTAGCGATGTTATTTGCCATATTCTAAAACCTCAAGGTAACCATTTCAAAAGTTGAAGCGTGGTTGTATTACAATCGCGCTTTGTTACAGGCAGTCAAGCCTATGTACTATCCCTCACTTGAAGTTGCTGGCGTGGATGCACAAACACTAGCCTCAGCTTGATAATAATATTTCCTAAGTTTAAACAAAATGAAAATCCATAAAAACCAAATAAAAAATACGGTTGCCAACTGACCGTAGGTTCCCCATTTCAACCCCCACCCCTCCATACCCTGTGGAAGTGGATCTGATAATACCATTTTTTGAATAATTAGATATGGAGTCAGAAACTCGATGAGTGCTTTTCCCCTTGCTTTTGTCTTTAAAGGCAATGGAATGTATGCCATTTCTTTGGTAGATATAAATAAAGTCCAATAAGTACCCGCAATGCTACCTGTTACAAGGACATTGCTCCAAAATGCGAGATCTGGGGTTAAAACATCAAATGATATTATGCCAATATAGAAAACTGCAGGGAATACAAGCATCAACGGCACGATAAGGGAACTATAAAACCATCCTATTCTCCGTATCAACCAGAACGTAGATAAAATAAAGATACCTTCCACTCCTAATTGATAAAAAAGGTGACTCCACATATGCTGCTGTTCAAAACCTCCATGAGGTGTCATGCTAAAAAACAAGCCGTTTGATGTGATTTTTAGATAGGTTGTGCATACACCGTAACAAAGAAGAATAGTTGCGATAGTCATTAAATATTTCACATGAAATTTGAATGGAAAGGATACTGTATCTTGTAAGCTCTCAAGAGAATTATCTTCTATAGACTCAAGGCGATTTAACATCAAATATATGACTGGAATTATAATAATATGTAAAATCAATATAATCATAAGATTAGATGTGTAGCCAGTATGGTTTAAAAAGACATCTTTAAAACCGAACAAACCCATAATGCCATATCCTATACCTTTGCCTATCAGGTGAGGAAATATTAAAGATGGATAAAGCCAGCTTGCCTCTTTTCTCGTTACTGTTTGATTTGCTAACACCCAAAACAATAAAATAAAAGAGTCCCAGGAAAGAGAAAATGAGGCAAAGATCGAACTCCCCCCTATATAAGAGAGTGTGAGCATCCAAATTTCATAAATAGAATTCGACCCATCTCCAATTTTTTCTGGGGTGGCCTGTATTGTCTCGAGTTGGGGGTAAATGACAAGGGTAAATAAGGCAAAATAGGCAAGATGGAGGAAAAGAACCCCCATAAAGATAGGTTTTAAGCGGTTCTTTTTATAAAAAACAACAAATAGTATCAATAAAGCTACCAAGATTATCCCCACAAATGTATATGATAAGGGTGATTGATTGCTAGCCGCCTTGGATGCCCAATCGTTAATAGTAGAAGCTTCTAGCTCAGAAGGAAACTTAATGGATCGATACACTATCGTCCTGATAGAGGTATGACAAAACTTTAAAATAGGTTCAATTATAGATAGTAAATTTATAATGACACCTAAATATAAAAATTTTTTTATGTTATTAGAAAAAATAAATTTCATATGTCCCCCTGACTGACGATCTTTAGAAGCTATGATAAAGTTAAGTAGCGAACACCAATTTGAGCCTTCTTTCAAAACGTATATATCAAACTGAAAGGCGAACAAACCTCTTTTTTTCATTTTAAAAAAAATACTACTCAGATGTATCAAATTATGATACATTTCGCATATGAAATATAATTACTTATCTGATTATCTTGTCACCCTTTTAAGCCGAGGGGAGCTTATTTTTTCGAAAGCTGCTGCTCTCAAGGCATTAGAAAAGTCCGATGCTGCCATCCGTAACACTATTAAGCGTAAAGTGGCTTCACGGGAGATCATTCCGCTTTTAAGGGGGTATTATCTGATTGTTCCGGTTGAGTACAAACAACTCGGCTTTGTGCCACCGGAATTGTTTATTGATGACCTGATGAAAGCAACCCATACCCCATACTATGTTGGCCTTTTGTCTGCGGCTAGTTTTCATGGCGCTACCCATCAAGCCACCCAGATTTTTCAAGTTATGGTCGGAAAACCGATGAAGCCGATTGCTCTTGGCCGAACCCGTATTATTTTTTATTTCAATAAAAAACTGGTGCAAACCCCTACTCAATCCCTAAAAACAGATCGTGGGCCGCTTGTGCTCTCCACCCCTGAAGCAACGGCTTTTGATCTTCTGCGCTACGCGCACCAGGCGGGCAGCTTAAACCATGTGGCAACAGTTCTCGATGAAATGGCGGAGAAGATGCACGCGCGCGCCCTCCAAAAAGCCGCGCTAAAGTTCCCTCTTGTGTATGCTCAACGGCTTGGGTATCTCTTGGATTACTTAGGGTACGAGAAACTAACAGGAGCTTTGGGGGCGTATGTCAAAGCTCAAAAACCTCTTCTTTTCCCATTTTTACAAGCGGGAAAGAAGGTTGATCAAGTGGAAAAAAACACGAAATGGCATCTAATTATCAATGAAACCTTGGAACCTGATTTATGATTCCCAAACGATACATTACCCAATGGATAGAAAACGCTCCCTGGCAGAATAACGCCCAAATAGAACAAGATTTGGTTCTTTCTCGTGTGATTTCAGAAATTTACACACATCGATTCTTGAAAGAAGCCTTGCTTTTTCGAGGGGGGACGGCCCTCAATAAATTATTCTTCACGCCAGGTTTAAGATATTCTGAGGACATTGACCTGGTTCAGTACAGTCAAGGCCCTATTGGGGACCTTATGACAGAGCTCCACTCAACCCTTGATCCATGGTTAGGGAAACCGAAATACAAACAATCCCAGGGGCGGGTAACTTTTTTCTATCGGTTTGATACGGAAAATGCGCCTGTTAAAACCATGAAGGTTAAAGTTGAGATTAACACGCGTGAGCATGGAAGTGTACTCGGCATCAAAGAGGTTCCTTTTACGCTTGAAAATGGGTGGTTTTCGGCGCAAACACCTGTCAAAACTTATTGCCTTGAAGAGCTTATGGCCACCAAACTTCGTGCGCTTTATCAGCGTCGGAAAGGGCGGGACTTATTCGACCTTTATCAAGTTCTCTTGTCTTATCCCACTTTGGATATCTCTGCACTCGTCAATTGCTTTAAACATTATTTAGAAAAAGAAGGCCTCCAAGTCTCGCGTGCAGAGTTTGAGGAAAACATGACTTACAAGCTGCAAGACAGTAACTTTAGGGATGATATTTACCCATTGCTTTCGCCTAATCTGCTGTACGACCAGGCCAAAGCCTATGAGCTTGTCCATGATCAAATCATATCAAAACTACCAGGAGAGCCATGGGAGGGAACAACGAAAAAAGAGGTAAGAAACCCTCTATAGAGTAAACTCTTTAGGAATCAAATTAGGGATCGAAAAAACAAAAACCAAAGCCGCTGACGTCTCAGAATGTATGTTAATCCCCCCTATCCATACCATAAAAACCTGCGGGCATAGACCAGGGGGAGATACGATGATCTCCCCCTCTGACCCCCTCCCTATTTTTCATGATGGCAGCAAGAGACAATGCACAAAAAAATCACCCATCCATCGTTCACTTTGAAAATTTTTCAAAGTGCGCGCTTACACAAACTTTGTTTGGTCGCTTTGTTGCTACGCAACCCAACCTCAAAAAAGCTTGCAAAATTTGACGCCAATAGTTAGATAGAAGCCACATTATCGATGGGGTTTGTGGCGTAAAATTTTGCAAGGAGGGCGGTTCGGGAATGATCAGAGCGAGCGATCCTTGTCCGCTTGTTTAAAACGCCACGATCTGGCCACAACATTAAAACGCTCCAGGAACGTCGTACGCAGGTTTTGGGTCGATAACTCATCCAAGCTCAGGAAAATTTGTTTAAGGGTGGCTGGCGATTGTCTATGGGTGTTTAAACGCTATTTTTTGGTCAAGTTGACGCAACCACCCCGTAATGTTAGCCGGGCTTATCACAAGGATAACGAGGCCAGAGGATCGATTTTGCCGTGGCCCACGAGCCACATAAGATGAAAAAGTTTCTTGGTTTTAGGCGCTGGAGGGGTTTTTTGCTTGATTATTATCTCGCATCTCTTTACCACTAAAAGTAGCTTAAGAGGGGTAAGGTGGTGCGCAAACTAACTGAACCTTTTAAGCGTGGACGCACAGGGTGATCAGACCCCATGCGCCACTAACCAAGTAACCAACCAACATGGAGGTTGATCAAATGGCTAAAGTTAATCTAGCCCAATTTGGGCACTTATTCCAAGAACTCATCAAAAGGATCCCGCATAAATCTGGCCCGCCAGGCATGCGCCTTCCTTAAGCAGAACCCTGTAAAGGAGGCAAGGAGTTTCCTTCTTTCCTTTGTAGTGCGTGATGTTTGGGGGGATGCCTTTCGGCTATTTTTGTCATTAAAATTTAAGGAAACGGCTCATATTGCCTTT
>CAZXMD010000090.1:0-7472 GCA_964641635.1 uncultured Candidatus Finniella sp.
TCTTCTTGACTGATTGGCAATTAGAGAACCTCTCCCACAAGGGGAGAGGTAAGGTACACGCTTGTATTTATTACCTCTCCCCTTGTGGGAGAGGTCAGCAATCAGCATAGCAAATTGGTGGGTGAGGGGTTTTCTCGATGACATGTTGGTTCAAAAAACTTATCAAATGGTGAAAAATGACTATTATTACCCTTGACCAAGATCCGACCCATTGCTTGACAAGCGGAACGGAAGCAATTCCAGATACAGCCGCAGGCCTTATAGAAGCCAGAGAGATTGTTCGTCGTTTAGAAGAAACCTTACGCCCCCGCATGCCTGCGGCTGGACTTGCGGCCCCTCAAATTGGCATATCAAAAGCCGTTTTTATTTTTAGTTGGGACCGCTCGGCAGAGCATCTTGACACCGCAATTAACCCCTCTTTCCAGGCGCTGGGGGAAGAGAAAATCTTTGGCTGGGAGGGATGCTTTTCAGTTCCATTTGCCCTTGCTTATGTTCCCCGGTTTAATGCTATTGTTGCAACATATACGAACCTTGAGAACAAGCGGATTACCTATAAACTTCAGGGGTTCGCCGCCCGTGTTTTTCAGCATGAATACGACCATTTGCAAGGCATTGAAAATATCCACAGACCGGATGCAAATGTAAAAAGATTTACAACACCAGAAGAAATGATGAGGTTTATTCAAGACATCAGAAAGAGTGACGCCGTCAATTATATCAAGCCGGAAAAACAATAAGAAAGGCCAGAGAAAATGAAAAAAACACAAACGGAATTGCCGGAAATTAAACTCATCGGGATTACGGCTAGAACCAATAATGCCAATGAGATCAACCCATCTCTAGCTAAGATTACTCCTACGGTTCAAAAATATTTTCATGGGGGTTTGCCTTCCAAAATTCCCCACCGCACAAAACCGGAAACGACTTTTTGCGTCTATACCGACTATGAAAACGGTATCACAGGTGACTATACTTACTTTATTGGAGCAGAAGTAAGCTCCCTTGAAAATGTCCCTGACGGTTTTGAAACCTTATCGATTCCGGCGCAAGTTTACGCAAAATTTACGACGGAACCTGGCCCGATGCCAAACGTCGTTATGGGAGCTTGGCAGAGAATCTGGCAAATGACAGAACAGGATTTTGGCGGCCCTCGGCGTTTTAGCGCTGATTTTGAGGTGTATGATGAACGAGCCTCTGACCACCAAAACGCCGCTTTAGATGTGTATATTGGCATCAAGTAAATCTTCCTTAATCCCTTGTTCACGAAAAGCTCCTTATATTATATTAGGGTGGGGGAACGACAGATGTTGAGATTACTCTTTATAGCACTTACTTTTGGCATTCCTGGGAATCAAAAAAATTGTCAGGCAGTGAATTTCTTCTTGATATTTTTAAGCAGGACTTCTACATAAGAAATATGATGAAAAGCCCACACTCTATAAATCCCTGCTTTCTTTATAAACGGTAACGGTTAGCCACTTCCCTATGGTTCTTCAAATCGAGGAGCCATCTTTAATTAAATTTCACAATGCTCTTATAATGAACTGTTATTTATGGATGGAAAAAATGAACACAATTGCTTACGAAGATTTTAGCCGCGTTGAGTTGCGCTCTGGAACTGTTATAAAAGCAGAACCCTTTCCCCGCGCCCACAAACCGGCTTACAAAGTGTGGGTTGATTTTGGGAGCGACATCGGCATCAAGCAAACATCAGCGCAAGTCACCAAGCACTATACCCTTGAGAATCTTGTCGGCCGTCAGGTCATGGGATGCGTCAACCTTGCCCCCCGCAATATTGCAGGCTTTATATCCGAATTTCTCCTGGTGGGTTTTTCTGATGAAAACGGCGCTGTGTGCCTGGCGACCACAGACCCACACGTGCCCAATGGTCAGAAGCTGCATTAACTTACCAGTTATTGTCTTTGTCTTCTTCTGTTTGAGGGATTTCTTTCACCTCTTTTTCAGGAGCGGAGCGAATTTTGAGCATAACCTCCCGTGCGAGCTCTTCAGAAAGACTTAGGAGCGTTCGCTCACTGGCAGCAGCCTGGGCGCTTCGGGTGCTGAATTCTTCCGTGTAATTCAGGATATACGTGCTATAAGCCGTCACGGTTCCTTTTGCGATGAACTGGTTGCCATCCTGAATTATGTAGGTGGCTGTTGCCTGAATCTGGCTTCGTGATACGGTGGCGTCTGCCCCATAGGCAATAGGGACATATCCTTCGCTGACCACAATCTTAAGGACATAGGCTTTGTCATTGATCTTTGGGGTAAGGGCAAGCTGTTTTTCCAGTTCCCGCCGGAATTTATAAGCACAGTATCCCGTCCCACTGATTTTGAGATTGAAACGCTGCGGCGTGTCGTGCTGCCCGGACATAAGCGGCTGGAACCCACACCCGACAAGCGGCAGGGCTAAAAAGGAGAGGAGCGCCAGTTTTTTGAAAGACATGTTGTAGAATTTGAACAAAACTTCTGTACCTCTCCCCTTGTGGGAGAGGTCGCCATTAGCCAAGCGCTGTGGCGGGTGAGGGGTGTCTTGCAACATATAAATATCTCCTCTTGAAACTTGTTTCTTAAGGGTAAAACCCCCCACCCGACGCATGCGCGCCGACCTCTTCCACTCGCTACAGCATAGCCTAGGCGTAGCCGGGCAAGGGGAGAGGTAAAATACAAAAACTAAAATCTAGATCACAATATTCACGATCCGGTTGGGAATGGTGATCACACGACGCGCCGGTCGTCCAGCCATATCCCGGACAACACCCGGAAGCGCCAAGGCTTCCTCTTCCAGAAGTGATTTATCAGCATCAACAGGCGCAGAGAAAGATCCGCGCATTTTCCCATTGACTTGAACCGCAATGGTAACCTCTTCAATCAAGGCTAGCTGCGGATCTGAAACAGGCCAGGGGGCATCTATCAGGCTTACTGAATGGCCAAGCCGGCTCCAGAGTTCGCTGGTTAAATGGGGAATAATAGGGCCCAACCCTTGCACAATCACCTCAATCCCCTCAACCAGAGCCGCACGGCTCACCGAGCTATCGTCAACCGCCTTCTCTAAGGCATTCGTAAGTTCCCGCAAGAAAGCAATGGCTTTGTTAAAGGCATTGCGCCCGTAAGCCTGATCAAACTTACCAATGGACTGATGGATGGTTTTGCGTAAAATCAGGGTAGGTTCCGCTTCCCCTTTACGGTCACTCATTTCTGTGATTTGAAGGCCCAGGCGCCAGACACGGTTAATGTACCGCCAGGCACCCTCGAGCCCTTCATCGCTCCAGTCAAAATCCCGTTCCGGGGGCGTATCCGACAGGACAAATAGACGCGCCGCATCTGTCCCATAAGTGTCAATAATTGGTTGAGGATCCACCACGTTCTTTTTGGACTTGCTCATTTTTTCGGAGCGCCCCACGACAACAGGCGCGCCGCCCTGAACCGTTACATAGTCTCCTTTTACCGTCTTTTCAACATCATGGGGGTTCAGCCAATGGCCGTCTTTATCCTGAAAAGTCTGATGGCAGACCATCCCTTGAGTGAGGAGATTTTTAAACGGTTCATCAAGGGTAATGTACCCACAATCTCGCAAGGCCTTGGTAAAGAAGCGGGCATAGAGCAAATGCAAAACCGCGTGCTCAACCCCCCCGATGTACCAATCGACCGGCATCCATTTTTGGCAAGCGGCTTCATCAACCGGGGAAGACGTGGCGGGGTTGCAATAGCGCAGGAAATACCATGATGACTCAACGAATGTATCAAAAGTATCTGTCTCGCGTACAGCGGCCTTACCACACTGGGGACAGGTCACATGTTTCCACGTGGGGTGGTTGGCGAGTGGGTTCCCCCCTTGCCCAAAGACGACATCTTTTGGCAGCGTGACGGGTAAATCCTTAGCCGGTACAGGAAGAGGACCACAATCGTCACAATAAATGACCGGGATTGGGCACCCCCAATAACGTTGCCGGGAAATGCACCAGTCTCTCAAGCGGTAGGTAATGCGCCGCTCCCCGATTTGGCGACCCTCAATTTCTTCAATAGCGCGAGCACGCGCCTTTTCAACGGATAAACCATCTAAAAAGCCTGACCCTGTTAAAGTTCCAGGCCCTGTATACGCTTCCGATAAGGGAGTGGTCAGCGCCTCTCCTTCCGGCTGAACCACAATGGAAATGGGCAGTTTGTACTTGGTTGCAAAGTCAAAGTCACGCTCATCATGGGCGGGACACCCAAAGATCGCGCCGGTTCCATAATCCATCAGCACAAAGTTGGCAACGTAAACCGGTAAGGTATGCCCTTCCATAAATGGATGATGAACCCGAAGGCCCGTATCAAATCCCTGCTTTTCTTCCGTGCTTAAGGCTTCCTCCGTGGTCGGCGTGCGTTGGCACATCGCAATAAATTCCGCCAGGTCCGGATTGGTTGTGGACAGATTTTCCGCTAATGGATGGGAAGGCGAAACTGCACAGAAAGCGGCGCCAAATAAAGTCTCCGGACAGGTCGTAAAAACGTCGATGCCTTCGTCTTTCCGGTCAACCACGGAAAAACGGACCACAGCCCCTTCCGAGCGGCCAATCCAATTTTCCTGCATGCGGACGACCTTGTCCGGCCAACCGTCTTCTATTTTGGCCAGGTCATCTAAGAGTTCCTGGGCATAGCGGGTAATCTGCAAAGACCACTGGGTCAGTTTGCGCTTTTCAACAAGCGCTCCGGAGCGCCACCCCCGGCCATTGATGACCTGCTCGTTCGCAAGGACAGACCCTTCTATAGGGTCCCAATTCACCCAGATTTCTTTGCGGTAGGCCAGGCCTTGTTGCCAGAAATCCAGAAACATTTTTTGTTCATGGACATAATAATCCGGCTGGCACGTCGTGACTTCCCGGGTCCAATCATAGGCAAAGCCCAAGGATTGAATCTGTTGTTTCATCGCTTTGACATTATCAATTGTCCAGACTGCCGGGTCAATGTGATGTTCAGCAGCCGCATTTTCAGCAGGCAACCCGAACGCATCCCACCCCATCGGGTGAAGAACGGCATGCCCTAGAGCCCGCTTATAGCGCGCAATCGCATCCCCGATGGCATAGTTACGCACATGGCCCATGTGAAGGCGCCCCGAAGGATAAGGCAACATTTCCAGGATGTAAGATTTTGGTTTGGACGCATCATTCCCTACCTCAAAAGCTTTTGAATCCGCCCAGGCTTTTTGCCACTTTTGCTCAAATTCTTTAAAGGGATAGGCCGTCATGGTCTTAATCTCAAAGTTACTTATTTGCTTCCAGGTGCTTTAACCGCAGTTGGCGCGCCTTGGATAAAATAATATTTTCCATTTCCGTAGCAGAAGCGGCGTCCGCCGTGGCATTTACCCACGTGCCGCCCTTGTTCACCTGCTTATAAATGGTAACCTTTATAGCGTCAGCCCGCAATTGGGGATTTGTAACATAAATCGTAACCTTAACCCGTTCATGGGGCGCGCTGGGAGATGTGTACCAATCGGTAACGATCACGCCGCCAATGGCATCTGCGGACGCCAACGGCATAAAAGAGATGGTATCCAAAGACGCCCGCCAAATGAAGGAGTTCACGGATGCAGAAGCCACGCCCGTCGCGCTTGCCTTCTTGGGCCCACCGAATATCAGAAAGTCGTCCCCGAACAGATTGCCGAAATCCCTTTTGCGCGCTTCATTACGGCCCATAGGCACTTCCTGGCCCGATTTTGCAGACATATCGCCGCTACATCCTGCCAGCAGGAAAAGACTTGAGGTCATTGCAAAGATGATTTTTTTTTCCAGTTGTATCAACACGTCAAACTCCAGCACGGTAGATCATTGAAAGGATATTTATTAACTTTGGCTTCTTTCATGGGCCAAATGTCCCCTCTTTATGACATGAGGTCAGGGAACCTGACAAGATAAAAGCTTGAAATTGACATCAGCCAGATTTGTTATAGTCAAGGTCGTTGTGAAAATTTTCTTTCACAATACAACCTATGGGAATGCTGGGATAAGCACTGCATTTCTACAGCACCCAAATAAATATCAAACTATTCCATCCTCAAAGGGGCTTGCAAAGTTATTTTTTCTGGATTAAGAATAATTTGTGTCATCATCATTTTTAGTAAAATTTGACAAAAGTTTACATCTTATGGTTGATGGCCACAGGTTAAAAAACGCGATAACCGTTAAAGGAGACTACCATGAAAAAATATAACGTACTTTTTGTGTCATTGCTGTCAACACTAGCTGCGCCTTATGGGGGGGCGGCAGAGGGGGGCTGGAAATTCCAAATGCCTTTTACCAACTCTCACTTGATTGCAACCGCGAATGAGACGCAAGATCAAGTCGCTATCACCTTTTCGCGTATCGATCAACAGGTTGGAGGAAATGGAGCAGTCGACATTACCCAACGACTTCAAACTTTTACACAAACTCTTGGCAACCAAGCGACATCTCTTGAGGACGCAATAAATAATTTAGCCATAATTCTTGCCGAAGTTCCAGGAATTGATTTAAAAACAAAGATTGCGAATCTCGCTCAAGCAAGAGAAAAGGAAAAAATGACCAAGCGGGACTTGATGCAAATACTCAGCACAATGCAGAGTGAGCAAGCTGAGACAAATGCGTTTTTGAAGGTTCTCGAACAACGTCTCCCCACAATTCCTCAACCGTCAGCGCTTCATGAACCACAGCCGCCGACACACTCTTCCAGCAGTCTCTCATCCTATCAGGAAGGACTTCTGGCACGGAAAAGTCAGATTGGGGATCAAGCCTGGAACCTGTTAGGTGGAGAGAATGTGAAATTGGCAGCGGTACTTTCGGAGAGCATTCAACAGAATCCGGGGAAAACGTTAGAGGTATCTTATCTAGGCAAGAACAACTTTAAATTACGGGTTAACGGAAAAGAACAAAGTCACCCCTATACTTTCTAAACTAAAAACACCCCTACGCCATTCTCTATGGCCGTAGGGGCGATTCTTCAATATTGACTGCGGAACATCATGGCCTTAGAACCGATAGATCAGGCCCATCTTAAGGGCGTGTTCTGCTCCCCCGGTTTTTAAAATCCCTTGGTCCCGGTACATATGGTTTTCTGGAAACTGGGTTGTTGTGCGTGTCATCCCTTTTTTGGGCATGAACCCGTAGGCAAAGCGAAACCGCAAATCCGAGGAGTTTCCAACAACCGTTTCAACCCCCACTTCGGTCAGAAGATTAAGGGTTTTTTGAGAGAAAGGGGCCGAAATCTTCTCCGCCTTTTCAAACAAATCATGACCAAACTGCACAGCCTTTGCGCCCACGCCTCCATAAACCATCAGGGTAGGCGTGACCAGATAGCCTAAGCGCACCAAAGTCGCAACTCCCGGCCCCTTTCGCCCTGACCTGTAAATGAAGCCTGTATCCTCTGCAACTTTCCGGTTCCCGCTCAAGAGGAAATCAAGCTGTCCTTCCAACCCCCCATAAAAGCACCCCCCAAAGACCTGGCCCCAGCCTACAAAA
>CAZXMD010000091.1:0-7374 GCA_964641635.1 uncultured Candidatus Finniella sp.
AAGAATAGATGCTTTCTTATCAGGAAAACCTACGTAAGCACCCTACCTAAGTACACATTACGTAGATCCATATTCAAATCTTGATCCGTAAAGTTTACGGTACACAAGGATCAGAATCTTATCCTGTAAAATACTTTTTTCTGCTCCGACTGTTATTAATCCGTCATTAAAACAGATGACAATGTAGTGTTTTAGTGTTAAAATGCGTTCATGGAATTAGGAGATGCACGCAAATTAACGCAAGATGCTCAAGAGACTCTTCGTCTTAGGGCAGTGAAGGTTGTTGTTAAAGATGGTCGTTCATGCACCGAAGCAGCAAAACTGTTTGGTGTTGCCCGGGGCACTGTTTCGAGATGGGTTTCCGCCTATAAAGGAGGCAATGAAGTTTGCTTGCGCAAGAAGAAACGTGGACGTCGCTCACAAGACATGTGTTATCTTAACCCCTACCAATGCGCGACAATCGTCAATATCATTCGTGATCGATGCCCTGATCAACTCAAATTCCCTTTTGCTTTATGGACTCGTGAAGCTGTACGTCACCTTATTGAGACGAAATTTGGGCTAAAGCTAGCCCTTAATACAGTTGGTAATTATTTAAAGAAGTGGGGGTTTACAGCCCAAAAGCCTTTACGTCGAGCTTACCAACGTCAAGACAGTGCTGTTCAGAAATGGCTTGAGAACACGTACCCTCAAATTGCTCAAAAGGCCCATGCTGAAAAAGCTGAAATTCATTGGGGTGATGAAGCGGGATTTCGCTCAGACCATCAAACTGGCACGAGCTATAGTCCAAAAGGAAAAACTCCTGTTATTGAGTGTACGGCTAAGAGATTTAGAACAAATATGATTTCAACCGTCACCAACAAGGGAACTCTAAGGTTTATGTTGTTTGATAAGAATTTCACCACAGATATTTTTATTGATTTTTTGAGACGCTTGATCTGCAAGTCAAAAGTGAAAATCTTTTTAATCTTAGACAATCATAAGGTACATCACGCTTACAAGGTTCAAGATTGGGTTGAAGCTCACAAGGAGAAGATTGAATTATTCTTTTTGCCACCCTATTGTCCTGAATTAAATCCAGACGAACTTCTCAATCAAGACGTTAAAAGCAATGCCGTTGGTAGAGAGCGAGCCAAAACCTTAACAGACTTGAAAAAAAACGTACGTCTTTACCTCTTTGGAACACAACAATCTCCCGATATTGTCAAATCATACTTCCAAAAATCGGAGGTCAAATATGCCGCTTAGTGTCATCTGTTTGCATGGGGGAGTAATAAAACGTTTGAAATTATCTTTTTTTTAATAACAGATGTGAGAAGTTTTCCATTTTCCAGCTTATTAGAGTACATTTCTTACAATTTCTAAGGGCTTACGATACTCCCCTTTTGATACACTTTATGACACCCACAAAGCCGTCGTCTCACAAACTATGATTTGTAAAAAGAAGAAATACTGTTAGACGGGCCTTCACCTTGAAATATGTTCAGAAAAACTCATGATATCTTGGGAACGATAGACATATGCTTATGCCAATCTTTTAGTCTGCAAGCTGCTGGACATCTCGCAAAAACCCCCCTACCCCGATAATTTTAGCAGCATTGATGACAAAAATCCGACGTCCTGAGTGGCTTGAACACCCTTCCAAACATCACTCAACCTTACTGCTTTTAGAATATCTTTTTGCCTCTCCATCCACTCTTTCTGTTCTATCCTACTACACTTAGGGGCAGCCTAGGCTAAATGTTTAAAACATGATAGAAATCAAGTAGGTAGCCTGGGTTCCAAACTGTCCGATTATTGGGAACCACCACTAGAATTTTCTATATAATTTGTTACCTTCTGTTTGACCGCTTCATAGTTAAATTCATCTGTAGCCTTACGTGTAGACAGGACAACCTGCGTTTGGCTTAACACTTTTCCCTCGAAACCATTATGGACTTGGCTTCCTCCTCCCGCACCGGTCATGTTGGCAAGGCTGTCTGAATGGTACTTTGTCGTTGAAGAGACACGGAATACCGGTAAAATGCCTGTCCTCTTTGAAAAATGGAACCCTTCGTTTTCAAATTCTTCCTCGATTTTTTTCTGGAAATTTCCCTTGAAATATTCGACACGAAAACGGGTTTGGCAATCCCTACAACCGTCAAACCACGAATAAAGATCAAAAATAACATGGATAAGCTTATCACCAGGTAATAAAACATCTTTGGCCTGGCTTACAATGGCTTCAGGTTTTGTTGACAGCATCTCATAAAACCATTCTTCCGTATGTGCATTGCAATGGGGTGTTTGCTCTACACCAACCTGCGCCAGAGATGCATAATCTTTACCTGTAAAACCCTGAACTTCCTTACCGGACATTATCGTTATGGAAGGCAACTCCAAATCTCTGTTTTTAGGCAGAGCATTATGGTTACGTCTATACGCATTATAAGGACGAAGAGCTCTCCACGGCTTTGAGTTAAGACCGCTCATAAAGGCCACGGGAAAAGCATTATCATCAGAGAAAGTTAGGTAGCCTCCTTTGATAAATTCTTTACAACGGGAGTCGCCATTCGACCTTTTAACAACAAAACTGACATAAGGAATCAAGATATTACGCTGGAAGGAAAATCGGGAATCCTCCGGGTAGGTTTCGGCAAATGCCCGAACGGTATTGCCGACATAAGCAAGCCTGTTATGAATTTCGGCACCAATTTCTATGTAGCTTAAAGGAACTTCCCCTTCGCAAAAAATTGCCAAGTTCTCTACCCACCTTAATTTGGCACAAATATCCCCTTCAATAAACGCCGATTGTCGGGTTAGGTCCCGAAACTGCCGGTCGCGGTCTTGGGAACGATAAGGCAGGCGTTGTACATCTTCAGAATGCTTTCGCTTTTTGATTTTATAAGAAGAATCATCAGATCCGGATGGATCGTGTGATCGTTTACGTGTCTGAGGATCTTTGTTTTCTTTAAAATGGTCAAATTGACTTGAATAAGTAGAATAATTGAAAAAAGTTAGAAGAGATAACAAATAAACTGCAATCTTATAACAAAAATTCATGGTTGTTTCCTTTTTTAAATCTAAGTTAGCTCTCGGTGTTTTCTAGTGCCCCTGACAGGCAAGTCTCTAATGGTTGACAAAGAATACGAATAGCCCCCCTAGAAACCTGCCTGTCCGTAAACACCGAACATTCAGATTCGTTTCATAAGTAAACCCGCTTTAGTTTAAGCAAAGGCCCCTAAAAACACTCTTAGTCTTTAAATATTCTTGTTCAGTAAGACATAGTGTTGAGAACTCTTCGTTGGTACTATAGAAAGCGACACGACAGGAATTATACTGGGTGGGAGAACGATATATAAGGACGATTAACCCATTGCGTATAAAATTATTTCCCAAGTAATCCCTGTATGTGGGGATATGGGAAGATACGTAAAGCATACGCAAAGCGACATCCATCAACATTGGGGTAGGAGATTTTAGGGATAATACAGCGTTTACGAGCGTACGCCTATGCCACTTTACAATTTTGCCCGCAATATATTCATCCACAGAGTTGGCTTCCCGTTCCGCAAAAGCATCTACCATGCTCTGGTAAACTGCATTACTGAAGGGTTTTGAAAGGTCATGAACTTCACAGAGCCGTTGATTGGATTGCACATGTCTTAATGTCAAGGGTTGAGAGCTGTTACGGGTACACGTGAAGTCCGTATCTCCGACACACCCTTGTCCATTTTCCAGGCCATTTATAAAGTCCCAACAAGTTTGATCATTATAAAAACGATAGAAGTGGGACGTTAAATCAGCAAATGCCTCGTGCAAAGCCCCCATATGTGCCGTGTTTCCTAATTTATGAAGATGGTGCAGGATCATGTGTCCGGCTTCATGGCTCACAATTCCTTGATCCAAGGCTGTACGAACTATACTTTTTAAATTTCGCAGAACATGAGGAAACTCAAAAGTTTTGGTGGCATGTGTGTAAGAGGCATTCAGTTCTGGAGCGCGTTCCCCTATTTTAAAACGGATTTTTATGGGGGTATTAAATTGGACATCCTCGCTGTACATGGAAACAACGCCCTTAATAATATTAAGAGCGTTTCGACGCTCTTGCTTCTGTGGGGCTTGTTCATTGATTTGGCAATATTCCCTACGGATTCCGTTAGAATGGCTTCTATTACAGCACTCAATCTCCTGCAACGTGCTTCGTCTATGGCTTTCTTCGATATATCTTCTCTCCCCAGAGAGGGTGCCCCCCACAAGAACGGCTCCTATTAACAAAGCCATACTTCCTGCCTTGAAAAAGCGCCCTTTGGCTGTCGAGAGGTCAGCTTTCACCGAAGCATTAAAAAAAGTTTTTTTGAGTTGTAACAACATTATTCCCTCCATTGGTTTATAAGGTTAGCCCGCGCTAACTAGGCGACCATATTTGAAAATTTCAGAGCTTCTTATCCGGAAAGTAAGCGTAAGTAGTATACGTAAGTACATATTACGGAAGACGGATGTGACAAGTTTTCATTAATAATCACATAGGAGGAAGGCGACGGCCCCAGGTAACAGCTCTAAGACAAGCCCGTTGCGTCAAGGTACGGCATTGACGAACTCTTTGGAAAACCATAGAAATAATTATAAAAAGCGAAGAATTCTATTTATTGGAAAGGCCTGAAACGGGCCTTCCTGTTAATTTTCCAAAAAATTAAGGAAGAGCGATGGAAAACACCACTCCTATTTTCACCGACCTTTATGATGACCCTTTGACCACAATAAAGGGAATAAAATTTACCCACCGGGAAATCGACATTATTGCATCCATCATCCATATGAGGGGATCCAGCAGGATCGCGTCCCTTTTATCCATTTCCACCAGGACTGTTGAAACCCATACAGCAAATATTATGCGAAAAATGGATGTCAACTCCCGGGAAGGTATTATAGACTTTGTAGAAAAAACAGGCCACTCCCTGCGTGCCCATAAACATTACCAGAACCTCCTCATTCAGGCTGACTTTAAAAAACGACTACGCGAAGTGTTGAAGCTGACGCAGAACAAGCCCCTTCATTGCTTCATAATTTACGAGAAGGAGCCAACAGGAAGCGAGAATTTTCTCTCTTTCCTTAAGGAACACCTTGTTTTATGTGGCATTAAAACGGCATTCCAGGTAGTAAACCATGAAGAATCCATGGCCCATTCCCTGTCGGTTGGCGAATTTCCTCCCCTATCCCATATTATTTACAAGGTGCCACAGAGATTTTTGGAAGAGCTTCAGGCTAACCAAGAAAAATGGGTTTCGGAATTCTCCCGCTTACTTCACAAAATCTCGCCTAGTTTTTCCTCCTTAACGTTTCTTGTGTCCAATAAAGATGATCTCACCCTTTCACAGAACCTCAAAACGCTCGGCGCGGTAGGGACAGGAAGACAACAAGATTATTTTTCCATATTTTTTAAGGTGTTGAAAAAGATA
Organism: uncultured Candidatus Finniella sp.; assembly: GCA_964641635.1. Taxonomy (GTDB): domain Bacteria; phylum Pseudomonadota; class Alphaproteobacteria; order Paracaedibacterales; family VGCI01; genus VGCI01. Next base: position 5,439 of record CAZXMD010000091.1, read on the forward strand.
TTGCCAGACATCAACGTTGACGGGATTGTTTCAGAATTCCTGGAGAGTTTGCAAAAAAATTCAGAAGCAAGTTTGCCAACGTTACCGCAACACCAGCGCAAAATCGAAGAAAAAGAAAAAATTGTAAATAGCAGGAAAGTCTGGATGATGGCAATCAGTGCGGTTTTGATTGTTGCCGGAGGCTGTTGGCTGCCCATATTTAGATCCAGCCATCCGTCAAATATTCGGCAGGATTCTTCTATCCGAAGCGATCTGATCGTTCCCGCTGAACATACGTTCCTAGATCGGCCCAACATTATTTCCGACCTGAAAGAAAGCCTGAATATGCCCGTACACAGAATGCAAATATTGTTTGGGAATTGAACGCCGCAACCCGCGAAAGTTTAAAGGATTCCTTTCAGCGCCTCGCCTATGCGTTGTGCAGGTCAGAAGAAGAAAAGAAAGATCTGGCTGCACTGAAGAGGATAGAGAATAAAATAGAGCGTGATGAAAAAACACTATTTTTCATAAAAGATAAGTTAAAGAACGTTTCAAAATGGCTCCTAATATATGATAATGTTGAGAAATTTTCAGATGTTCATAACTATTTTCCTGGGGACGCCGCTGTCTGGGGTGATGGAAAGGTTATTGTTACGACCAGCGATGGGAATACCAAAAACAACAATCTTATTCATCACTCTATTTTCATAGGTGAACTATCGCCTCAAGAAAAACTGGACCTCTTTATAAAGATTATGAAGGATGAGAACCCTAAAGGGTTTACTAAAGATGGAAGAGAGCAAGCGAACATCTTTCTCAATGACATTCCGCCTTATCCGCTAGATATTTCAATTGCAGCCTATTATTTAAAATCTACAAATACGCCTTATAAGGAATATTTGTTAAAGCTAAAAGAAAACCAAAATGATTTTGATATGATTCAAGCCAACGTTGTCAGAGAGGCTAGCGGCTATACCAAAACCCGTTTTGGCATTATTACCTTGTCTGCAAAAGAATTAAGTAAGATACATAAAGACTTTCAGGATCTTTTATTGTTAATTAGCCTTATAGGCCATCAAAATATCCCAAAATCATTACTTACCCAATACAAAGACTGCAATATTTCCGATAACTTTATTTATCACTTGAAAAAGTATTCCTTTATAGTTGATGATTCTTTTTCCAATTCTATCCCCACTATTTCCATTCACAAGAAAACCCAGGAAATAATTTTATCCTACCTGGCTAACACGCTAACACTGCCAGATAGGGGGCTATTGTTGGATGCAATAACAGCTACAGTAGAAAATGATATATCGGATGCTGTCGACAAAGAGGATTTCTCAAGGATGAAACTTTTAGTTACCCACGGTGAAACTCTTTTAGCGCATGATATTTTACTTGAGGAAGCAACGAAAAGCTCGTTAAAAGGGGCTTTAGGGTGCATTTATTATTACCTCAAACATTACCCTAAAATTAAACAATTCCTTGAAGAGAATCTTGTAGAACTGAAATACCATTATGGAGACAGGCACGATAAGATTGCTCGTGTACAGCTCTATCTGGGAAATTTTTATCGGTCATCGGGAGATTATAAAAGAGCAAAATCTTTACTTGAACAAAGCCTGGCCATTTGCAAGGGAACCCCAAATCACATTAGAAGGGCTAAAGCTTTAGGGTATTTAGGCACCGTTTACAGAGACTTGGGGAACTATAAAAAAGCCAAAAACCTTTTTGAACAAAGCCTTGTTATTTATGAGGAATATCGTCCTAATAGTATCGGCCATGCCTGGATTCTGGCTTATTTAGGCAATATTCATAGAATTTTGGGAAATTATGAAGAAGCCAAGACCCTGCTGGAAAAGAGTTTTGCGCTTTACAGCAAGGCATCTGAAGATTACGTGGGGGCAGCTTGGGCGCTTGGTTATATAGGATCCGTACATCGGTTATTAGGCGA
>CAZXMD010000092.1:0-7283 GCA_964641635.1 uncultured Candidatus Finniella sp.
AAAAGGGGGAACGCTAACAGAAGCCGTTCGGCGCAATCCTTATAGTGTGATTCTGCTGGATGAGGTTGAAAAAGCCCACCCGGATGTTATGGAAATATTCTATCAAGTCTTTGATAAGGGAGTGATAGAGGATAGTGAAGGGGTCGAGGTGGATTTTCGCAATACATTGATTATTCTCACCTCAAATATTGGGGCGAATGATGTAAAGACAGATAGTCAAGAAATTCAAAAAGCCCTTGAGAAATATTTTCCCCATGCGTTCCTTGCTCGATTGACGGTAATCCCTTATCATCCTTTAGGCATGAGCGACTTGACCAAAATTGTTGGCTTAAAATTGCAAGGTGTCGCCAGGCGCCTTCACCAACAGCATCATGCCCGCCTTATCTATACGGATAAAGATGTGGCAGACATTGCGGCCCAATGTACCGACTCTCAACAAGGGGCGCGCTCTATAGATCACATCCTAACCCAAAAAATTCTCCCCAATTTGTCAGAGCGGATTCTCGAAAGTCGGGGGCAAGGTTTGAAGGAGTTGAGCTTGAGAGGGTAGGAGTTCCCATGCTTATCTACCTATACGCTTTATTAATAAATGCTGATGTAAGATTGGTATATATATAAATTCCAGAGATAGACAGGAGTGTGTTATGACAAGTCGGAATAAAATTATCGCAAAGAGAGCTTTCGCTTTGGCTGCATTGTTAGCAAGCGTAACTCTTGCTGAACAAGGTAAAGTTGCAAACGAAGCTGATGGTAAACCATCTGCGTCTTTGCCAGATTCCCATTCATCCGCCGTACCAATCTCGGAAGAGAGTTCTCAACCTGAACAGGTAAAGGTTGCCAGGGAACATATGACAAAACTCTATGAGGGACTTAAGCGTATTCCAACGCATGCCGAACTGGTTAAGTATTTGGAAAAAGAAATGAAAATCACGGAAATTGAGGCAGAAAAGGTCTTAAAAGAAATGGATATTGATTAGGATCCAATATCAGCAGTTTTTACTTTAAGGAGAATTGATGTTATGAATAAATTATTTATCATTTCTTTACTGGCGGTTATAGCCATAACGACGGGCAGTGTGAGTGCTGGCCAGTATGGGTACGGACAACCGTATGGCTATGGTCAACAACAGTACGGCCAACATCAATGTAGTCAGCAAGCGCTACATTACAAATATCAGAAAAATCTTATGGAGTGCCACCAACAGATGGCTGCGTGTCAGCAAGGTTATACGCAATACTGTCAAAAAGCGCAGAAAGATTGCCAGGATGCTCAGAAATATGCAATGCAGCTCCAGCAATGTCCTTACCCATAACAGGGTTGTGGCTATATTAGAAGCTTTAAGGGGTCTTCAATAAGTTCCTTAAAGGCGGTCAGGTAATTGGACCCAATAGCGCCATCAACGGCCCGGTGATCAACAGACAAGGTACACGTCATCTGCGTTGCAATTTCTACTTGGCCATTTCGAATGACCGGGCGCTGCTCGCCCATCCCGACAGCAAGAATGCAAGCCTGGGGTGGATTGATAATGGCGCCAAAGTTTTTAATGCCATACATGCCCAGATTTGAAATCGTAAATGTCCCCCCTTGGAATTCTTCGGGCGTTAGTTTCCCAGAGCGGGCTTTTTCAGCCAGAATCTTCATTTCAGCGGAGAGTTGGCGCAAGGTTTTATGCTCGGCAGATCGGATGATGGGGGTAATCAATCCACCCTCTATGGCTACTGCAACAGCGATATCAGCAGATTTATAGTGACGCAAGGCCGTTTCTTGCCAGGAAACATTGGCTTCGGGTACCTTGATCAACGCCAAGGCAACGGCACGGATAATGAAATCGTTAACGGACAGTTTTTCACCTTCCAGCCTCGTATTAAGATCTGCACGTAAGGCTAATATTGCGTCGATGGCGCAATCTACCGTTAGATAAAAATGAGGAATTTCCTGCTTGGATTCTGTCAGACGCTTGGCTGTGATTTTGCGCATATTGTTGAGAGGGACGTCGCTGTATCCAGATTCACCATAAGTAATGGTTGTCGGTGACGGAGAAGATTTTGAAGCCTTTTCCACATCTAGTTTTACAATGCGGCCATGCGGCCCGCTGCCAGGAATGTTTCTCAAATCAACATTAATATGCTCCGCTAGACGGCGTGCAAGGGGGCTTGCAAAAACCCGTTCTTCAGCGTTTACCGCTTTCGGAGGAGTTGATAGCGCTGTTTTTTCAGGTGTTGCAGCAGATTTTGGAGAGAGCGTAGGTGTTTCCGGGGCTTTAGGTTTCGGGGGAGCCACCTTATCGAGCGCTCCGGCATCTTCTCCTTCCTCGAGGAGAAGAGCGATCGGGGTATTAACGGCAACCTGCTCAGTGCCAGCTGCTACCATAATTCTGCCTAGAGTTCCTTCATCAACAGCTTCGACTTCCATTGTTGCCTTGTCTGTTTCGATTTCAGCAAGAACTTCTCCTGCTTTAACAGAGTCACCCTCTTTCTTAAGCCATTTGATGAGATTCCCTTCCGTCATGGTGGGGCTGAGAGCAGGCATTAAGATGCTGATTGGCATGTGAACTTCCCTATTTGTAACATACAGTTTTTACGGCCTTGATAATTTTTTCAACACTCGGTAAAGCTAGTTTCTCTAAATTTGCAGCATAAGGCAAGGGGACATCTTCTGCGGCGATACGGATAGGAGGCGCATCAAGGAAGTCAAAGGCTTCTTCGCAAATCATCGTACATATTTCAGAGCCAACTCCAGCGAAAGGCCAGCCTTCTTCCACGCTAACCAAGCGGTTGGTGGATTTAACGGAGCGAACAATTGTTTCGGTATCAAGCGGACGGATTGTGCGCAAATCGATGACTTCCGCTTCAATGCCTTCAGCTGCCAATTGCTCGGCGGCGGCCAGCGCATGACCTACCGTGATTGAAAAGGCCGTGATGGTGACATCTTTGCCCGGGCGCACCACAGCGGCTTTGCCAAGGGGAATCAAGTAGTCTTCGTCGGTGGGAACCTCAAAGCTGCGGCCGTAGATGAGTTCGTTTTCTAAAAAAATAACGGGATTGGGGTCACGGATTGCTGATTTAAGCAATCCCTTGGCGTCGGCGGCCGAGTAGGGGGAAACGACTTTAAGGCCTGGGCAATGGGCGTACCAGCTGGCAAAACATTGTGAATGCTGAGCGCCAACCCGGGAGGCTGCTCCATTGGGGCCGCGGAAAACGATGGGACATCCCATTTGCCCACCGGACATATAGAGTGTTTTTGCAGCAGAATTAATGATTTGATCAATGGCCTGCATGGAAAAGTTAAAGGTCATGAATTCAACGATTGGTTTCAAGCCTACGAAAGCAGCACCAACGCCAAGACCCGCAAATCCATGTTCCGTGATGGGGGTATCCACAACCCGCTTGTCGCCAAACTCTTCCCATAGGCCTTGACTTACCTTATAAGCCCCATGGTATTGAGCAACTTCTTCTCCAATGAGAAATACGGACGCATCCCGGCGCATTTCTTCCGCCATGGCGTCGCGTAAGGCCTCTCGAACCGTTAATGTTTGTGTCATAGGAACATTTCCTTTAAAGTTTTTTTGTCCATTTCTTGAATTAAACCAAAGTGTTATGTCATTGCGAGGAGCCACGCCATAGCGTTAGCGGAGGCGGGTGACGTGGCAATCTAGGGGCAAAAGGAAAGGTCTTTCTGGTAGCTCCTGGATTGCTTCGCCCACAAGGGGCTCGCAATGACGATGTTGGTTTGTTTCCTTTCTCCATAAAATCAAACGATTAAATCAGTATATCCGTATACAGTTCGGCAGCATCCGGTTCAGGAGATTCCTGTGCGAATGCTGCTGCTTCTGCTACAATATCTCTTACTTGTTTTTCAATGACTTTAAGGTCATTTTCCGTTGCTACTTTTTTGTTTAAAATATGTTGGCGGAAGGTTTCGATAGGGTCGTGCTCCTGACGCACCTTCTCAACTTCTTCCTTTGTGCGATAGTTTGCAGGATCAGACATAGAATGCCCACGATAGCGGTAAGTTTTGATGTGAAGAAGGGCAGGGCCGTTTCCTTTTCGTGCATAATCCAAGGCCCAGGCACCTGCTTCCTGAACGGCGAACAGGTCCATCCCATCAATAACCCGTCCCGGAATGCCATAAGGTTCACCGCGCTTGTGGAAGTCACCATTGGCTGATCCACGTGCAACAGACGTTCCCATAGCATACCCGTTGTCTTCGACGATATAGACGACTGGTAGTTTCCATAAAGCAGCCATATTAAAGGACTCATATACCTGGCCCTGATTCACGCCACCGTCGCCCATATAAGTTAAACAAACACCGTTATCGCCTTTGTATTTGTGCCCAAAAGCCATGCCGGTTCCAAGGGAGACCTGGGAGCCTACAATGCCATGGCCACCAAAGAAGTTCTTTTCGCGGCTGAACATGTGCATGGAGCCACCTTTGCCCTTGGAGTATCCGGCTGCTCGGCCCGTTAATTCAGCCATCACGCCTTTCGAGTCCATACCACAGGCCAGCATATGCCCATGGTCCCGGTAGCCTGTAATCACAGTATCCTGAGGCTGGGCGCAGCCCTGAAGACCTATAATAACAGCTTCCTGGCCAATGTAGAGATGGCAAAACCCACCGATGAGGCCCATACCATACAGTTGGCCTGCTCGTTCCTCAAAGCGGCGGATCAAGAGCATTTGCTCATAATACTTAACTAATTCAGCTGCAGACTGCTTGTTCTGACTCATCGGACCCTCTTGATCATAAGGACTCTTCCCTGCTTTTACAGCCCGTGATTGTGCTACCATCAGTACTTTCCCTAATTAATATCATACCCCATCCTCCAAAAGTGTCTAGAGGGGGTATCGGCCTTTAATCTATCTTTCCTACCTGTTTTTTCCATGGGATGCAATTCCCCTTGTAAATGTTTGTCAGATTAATTTTTAAAAAAACAGCCTATATTTTTTAGTATAATTATCGATAAGTTAAGGAAAAATGAAGAGCAACATCCCGGTTAAACGATCCATTTTTATGCTTCATAAATGACAGCTATTAATCCGGCAATAAACCAGATGACGTAAACGAATGAATGGCTATTCATTCCTCTAAAAGCCCAAGGAATCTTAGAATTTTGAGACAGGATTCAAGTGTGACCCCTGTTCTGCCTTGCTCAAAACTATTAACCGTTGGGCCGCTAACGCCAACAAGAACAGCAAGTTGCTTTTGAGTGAGCTTCTGTTGTTTGCGACGCTTTACAGCTTCGCTGACAAGCTCTGGCCAATTAAGTCGAATGTTCCGTTCCATCGTCTTTCCATCATTTCTATAATTTGTTTTTTTGTAGCTGGTGCTAGGAACCTAGCTGCTGCAATCATATTTTTGGCAATTTCTTTCCTCTTAAGCAGGTGCTCGTAGGCCATTTTAATTGCTCCAGGAGGAAGTTGAAATTCTTTTCCCAGAGTAATAATGTTGCGTGGCTTTAAATTCCCGATTTCGAGGTTGTCGGCGCCTCCAATAGCCAATGCTACCGTATTGTATTTAGGATAAATTGCTGCTGCAACTTGGTCATAAGATGGTGTTAAGCGTAGCCCATCACTCGTGTGAAACATGGCGAAATTCTTTAGATGCATGTCTGTGTTTCCTAAAAGGAGTCCTGCAAGGATGCGTAAGTAAAGCCGATAAACTTCTACAGGCAAACAACCCTTTGTGTTCCAGATAAAATTCGCCATATCTTTATATGCCCCACCATACTTGGCGTGTGAAGGGCGTCCAAGAAGCTGATTGAACTCCTCGAAATGGATGCGTTCACCATCTTTTCCTCGATCGAAGCGCTTGATAATTAAGGCTCTTTCCCGAAACCCTTCTACTTCCATGATATATAGTTCAGCAACACTATCTGTCGGTAGTAGGGCATTAAATGCGGCCATAGTGTAATATTCGATCTCGATGAGCTCATCATGGTCACGGGAAGGAAACTTGGCAATGTGGGTGCTTACTTCTCCAAATTTTGTTGGGTAAAATCTTCCATTCCTCTCAATCACAGGAAACTTGGGCTGTACCCCCGAAAGAGAGGCTTTGTTGGACATTACAGCCATTTCTTTTGGATCTAGGTTGGTGAGCGCCGGACTTAACCGTTCCGGTTCAGGATCAATAACCGAAACAGCGCCAGCACAATCCTGGCCAAAAGCAAGTAGCAATTCAAAGCGGGTTGGCTCTCTTTTGCCAAGCAAGCGTGTTTGTGCCTCCTCCAGCCATCCTTCGGCTACGAGGTTATCAAAAAATGGATGAAGTCCGGCTTGGGTAATGAATGGCTCTGTGCGGAGAGGAAGGGTGTGTGCTATGGGTGGTAACTCACTATTCAGATAACTCTCATCGTAAGTAAAAGAAGTCCTGTCGCCCGGCTCTTCTCGCAAATACCCAGCGAAATGGTCATTATAATATGCTTTGCCAATAAGTAGGCTTGCCATGGTCAGGTATCCTTTACTAGCTCTCTATTCTTCTTAATTATAGTTAAATATTTTTAACTTTCAAGAAAAATATCCATATAAAGATAAATATTCTTAACTAAGATGTGAAAATATCGCCATCTGGTAAAATATAATTTACTTCTATGGCGTAGAAATCTGAATGGAAAGCTATGTTTTACTAAAATAGTGCAGAAAGTTAAAAAGTTAACCTTTTAAATTTCATATAAATGAAAAAGTTAGAAAGGGTGTTCACCACTCACTTTTTTAGGTTATTGAAAAAACAATAATGACCCCATATAGGACAGAATATGGCAAATAACAAGCTCATTACCCGATATTTTTGAGGGTTTTTTAAAAATGAGGGGAGCGATCGGTTTTCTCGTCGTATTTCCCGAAGCTCACTCAATCCTAACTTTCCGGCCCCTCTATTTCTCGTCTTATCCGTTATCCCAATTGTTGTCCGTGTCAGCTCCCCGGCCCCCATGGATCATTGCCCATGGGAAGCGGAGACGGAATTTCCATTTCAGGAAATCCCTTATTTTACATATAATCATTAACAATCTTTTCAGATCCCTGCTCCCTATCTTGCGCTTTGAAGGGGAAGCGCAAGATACCGTGGTTGCAGGGGCTGATCAGACCCCCACTTCCCGCCCTTACGGCTTGGAACGGGTTGTGAGGGCTGACACGGACAACAATTGGGATACTCTAAGAAGCTGTCTTCGTAGTTGACATGGCATACGACCCCTCACCCGCCACTCTTCGCTACGCTGTAGCGACTCGCGTCGACATACTATAATTGCTGTTGGTGTTGAAGGTGGCATGCTCTGTTATATTAG
>CAZXMD010000093.1:0-7271 GCA_964641635.1 uncultured Candidatus Finniella sp.
ACTAGCGGATGTACCACTGAAGCCTGCGGGTTTCAGGATCAATTACAGGATTTTAATAACCTGAATACTGCTGTATTCGGTATTTCCCGTGACTCTCCTCAAAGTCACGACAAATTTAAAAGCAAATATAAATTAACTTTTCCGCTTCTTTCAGATGTCGATGGCGTTGCTTGTACAGCTTATGGAACATGGGTTGAGAAATCCATGTATGGAAAAAAATACTTTGGCATTGAGCGCTCAACCTTCCTCATTGATGAAAAAGGCATTATCCGTCACATTTGGCGCAAAGTTAAGGTTGCGGGCCATGTTAAAGAAGTTCTAGAAACCCTCTCCCAGAAAATTTAAAAATTACTATTTCCGTTAACCACTTATTAACATCTGGTAGAATTATAATAAAATTGAAAGTTTAAATTTAGGTTTAATTTTAATGTAAGAGGTTGCCATGAAGTTCTCTAAAGCTCTATTTCTTTTGACCCCGTTGGCCTTATCAACCCCGTTATTCTTTTTATCTGGGTGTGCAAACCCTTATGATATTAATGCGTGCGATGGCGGACGCTATCAACCGCCTCATTATGGGACTTATCCCTCCTCCTCCTACTATGACAATGACTATTATAAGAACTATGAGAGGGAGCACTTTGGAAAAACTGACCATAGGTATGATAATAACTATGGACCGAATCAATTGTACCATCCCTCAGACAGGCCTTAAGGAACCATTACTCTATACCCCTCGCTCGTTCCTCGCCACCTCTCCCACAAGGGGAGAGGTCGCCTGTGAACAACGTGAACAGGCGGGGTGAGGGGTAAAATTCTTGCATCTTTTGATTATAACTTGGTTTCACACTCGCATAAGCCACTCAACCCTACAAAATCTCAATCTTTCCCCGGAACTTTATCTGAGCAGGGCCGGTCATAGTGATAGGATGGCCTTCTCTCCAGTCCACAAGGATCTCGCCACCTTCTTGAATAACCCGAAGGGGCCCCTGCTCAGCCGAATGGACTAACTTTTGATGGATAGCAGCTACTGCAGCTGCACAAGCGCCAGTTCCACAGGCCATGGTATAACCCGATCCCCGTTCCCATACTCGCAATCGTACTGTACTTTTATTCACAATTTGGGCAAACCCTACATTCACCCGTTCAGGAAAAGCCGTGTGATTTTCAATTTGTGGCCCAATACTGGCCAAAGGAATCACATCTAAATCTCCTACGAAAAATACAGCGTGGGGATTGCCGACATTGACGCAAAAAGAAGCGATGGTATTATAAGATACGCCCCTTAAAGCTTCCGGGTGGGCAAGAGGGATATGATCCCAATTAAAGCGAGGAATACCTAAAGTAACTGAAATACCGGCATCTTCCCCCTTCCCTCCTTCTGCCCATGAAGCTTTACAAAGCGCTCCAGCTGTTTCAAGGTAAAGTTCGTCCCTTTTCTCCTCTTCCATAAGAAGGCGTGCTACACATCGCGTTCCATTCCCGCAAGCGCCAGCTTCGCTCCCATCTGCATTATAAAGTTTGAGGCGAACGTCTGCGAGGGCATCCGTCGGCGGGAGAAGAATAATGACCTGATCGCACCCAACGCCCTGTCGACGATCCGCAAGCTCCCGGATTTGATCTGCCGTTAGCAAGAAGGCCTTTTCTCTCGCATCTAAAATGACAAAGTCATTCCCAAGAGCAACTGCCTTTATAAAAGAAATTTTGGGCATAGCCTTTTCACCTTTTTATAACCTATTGTTAAGTGTATATTATACAAAACTTCATAAAAGAAAAGATCATATGTCCCATAAATCTAGGAGCTGATAAATGACTTTTGTTTCAGGCATGATGGTCTTTTTTGTGACTTGGTGGGTTGTCTTGTTTATGGTGCTTCCCTTTGGAGTCCGTATCGAAGAAAACCCTGAAAAGGGATTTGCCACATCCGCTCCCAAAAATCCAAATTTGCGAAAAAAATTTCTCATCACAACGGTACTAACCGCCATTATCTGGGGAATTATTCAATTTGCAATGGTGAACCATTTAGTAAGTTTTTCATGATTCCTATTCATAGCATGCTCTTTAACCAACGTGACGTAATTCATTCACGAAATCAACCAGCCCCAACTGACGTGTCCGGCGCAAGCGTTCGGCCAGCAATATCGCCTGAATCTGGTTAACGCTCGTGTTTAAATCTCTATTAATAATGACATAGTCATACTCAGCCCAATGGCTCATTTCTGTAGCAGCATCCGCCATCCTTCGTTGAACAACATGATCCTCATCTTGAGCTCGGCTCCGCAACCGTCTTTCCAGCTCCTGCGTCGTGGGTGGCAAGATGAAAACGCTAACTAAATCCGTTCGAGCAAGTTGGGCTAATTGCTGTGTTCCCTGCCAGTCAATGTCAAAAATAATGTCTTTTCCCGCATTCAAAGTATCTAAAACTTTCTTTTTTGGCGTTCCATAGCTATGCCCAAAAACTTCCGCGTGCTCCAAAAGCTCACCCTTCTCAACCAGATCCCGAAATTGACTAGAAGTGGTGAAGACATAGTCACGCCCTTCCTTTTCCCCGGGACGACAGGGGCGGGTTGTCACGGAAATAGATGGTGCAAGATCCGGCTCTAATTTTAACAGATGGTTAGCAATTGTTGTTTTTCCAGCCCCAGACGGAGAGGAAAGAACAAGCATGATACCACGGCGGTTAATGTCATTCATCATAATCCCAATTCTTCATCATTTTTTTACACTATGAAAGTACCAATTTTCCAGAAAACTTCAACAGCCATGTGCTAACCCTTCTCGATAAGTTGGATAGATAAGGCGAACCCCCAAGGATTCTTTAATTTTATGGTTGTCGACGCGTTTTTGCTCCGCATAAAACTCCCGAAGGCTCTCAGATAAAGCCGCCTTCTCAAAAGGGACAAGAGCAGGAACTTCTACACCCAGCATGTTGCAACCAAAGGCTATAACATCTGCCGTTGCTGCGGGCTGATCGTCCGCAAGGTTATAAATCTCTCCAGGTTGTATATGGTTGATGGAAGCCATTACAACTTGAATAATATCTTCGATATGGATACGTGAAAAAACATGTCCAGGCTTATCGACACGCTGCACAACACCTGAGCGAATGCTGTCCAACACACTCCGACCAGGCCCATAAATACCACTTAGTCGAAAAATATGGATCGGGAAATAAGGATGCACAGCTTTGCAAGCTAACCATTGGGTCTCAGCCAGAAGCCGATGACGACCACGAGGAGAAACAGGATTTAAAGGAGAATCTTCCTGAACCCAAGCCCCTTGATGATCTCCATAAACAGACGTTGCTGATAAATAGCCAACCCACTTTAAAGCTAATGTTGCAAAATCAATGTACCGTAAAACAATATCCCCGCTCTCATCCGGTGGAATTGTGATAAGAATATGGGTAATACCTTCCAAAAGCTCATGTGGATAAGGTGTCAAGCCATCCCAAACGACCGTCTCAAATCCTTGATTTTTTAGCCTTTGCGCTTGACCCAACGTTCGGGTTGTCCCAACAACACGCCACCCCTTGGTCAAGAGGGTTCGACCAATATGTTGTCCAACGTACCCAAGACCAAAAATTAAAAGGCAAGGCATTAAAAATCCAGATCAACGTAGTGTGCCGCAGGCGCCAATCCAGGCACCCTATCCGACAACAAGGCCCGAAAACTGGGGCGGGACTTAATACGCGCATACCAGTCTTTTGCGAGTTCGTGCTTATCCCAAGGCACATCACCCAGATAATCAACAACGGACAAATGTGCTGCTGCGGTTACATCCGCCAATGAAAACTCGTCGCCGGCCAACCACTTCCGTCGATCCACCAACCATGAAATATAGGTAAGATGGTCATGAATATAGGTCTTGATCATTCGAAGGATAGCAGAATTTGGACCCGTCTGGTCTTTGTACAGATGTTTTTTCAGAACTTTTTCAAGAATCAAACTGACACTCACCTCTTGAGCAAACTTATCATCAAACCAGGCGGTTAATCGCCTCACTTCTGCCCGGTGGGCTAAACCAGGCCCGATCAGGAGACGCTCTGAATAAGCTTCTTCCAGATACTCAGCAATGGCCATACTATCAATAACAACTGTTCCATTTAAATCTATTAACAAAGGAACCTTAGCTGCCGGGTTTAATTCCATGAATTCCGGGCGACGTTCCCAGATTCGCTCTAGTTCAAGCTCAAAATCCAGCTTCTTTTCTGCTAGAATCAAACGTACCTTTCTGGAAAATGGACACAGACTGTAATGATAAAGCGTACGCATAATCTAAATACCCCTTTGGGACAAAACCTTTTCGAGGTACATTTTAGTACGACTGTGCTTTTGAATAAAAGTCCCTATTCACAAAATTTTGAAAGGACTGCATTTGGTAAAGTTTTAAGTTTGAGCAAGATGTAGCTTAACTTCCAATCTAACACTCTAAACGTCCAGAAACAAAAATGAATTAAAACCACCCAGTATGGGATGCGTATCTTACAAACCTTTAAAAAATGCACCCGGCGAGTATGTACTTAATAAATTAGATTGGCTTTAAGAACGCCAGCTGTCTATATGTCCTAGTTGCAGCTCCATGGACATCTCAAGTTATCATTGTCAACTGGGATTGCGCTTTGCTACAACGTAACTAGGTTTGATTCACTCATTAAAAGAAGAGACCCTGTGTCACCAACATTATCCGCAATAAATCCCGGGCTTCACCCAAAGCGCCAGACAATTTTGATTGGACACCAAGCGCCCTATGACCAATTGCGCCAAGCTTTCCAAAGCGGGGCGATGCCCCCTGTTTGGTTGCTGACAGGAGAACGGGGGATTGGTAAGGCGACCCTTGCTTACACCATGGCCCGGGAAATTTTAGCTCACGAAGGACAAGACCCCACAATCATTGTACGTCAAATGGCCCAGGGAAGTTACCCTAATTTTCTGGCGCTTGAACGCAGCCTAAACGCGGAGGGAAAAATCCCCCGAGAAATTACGGCCGAAGAAGCACGAAAGGTGAGCCAATTTCTACGCCAATGTTCTGCGATCCCAGGCTGGCGGGTCGTCATTATCGATGCCATCGATGAAATGAACCGCACGGCGGCCAATGCTTTGCTGAAAATTTTAGAGGAACCTCCGCTTAAAACAATATTTTTCTTGATTACCCATTCCTTGGGACAGGTACTGCCAACCATTCGCTCCCGGGCTTGCAAGCTTCAACTATTTCCTTTACAGGATGCCGAGATCGCAACAAGCCTGGGCGACAATATACCAGCAGAAATTCTCTCATTGTCCCAAGGAAGTATTGGGCGCGCTATGGCTCTCCAACAGGCGGGTGGCGTCAGGCTTTTAGAGCAGATTATCCAAACCATGAGCGGCGCACTGAAGGGTGATTGGCGCCCCGCACAAACATTAAACGCCTCTTTTGATAAAAATAATCCTAGCTATGATACCATGCTTGATCTAATATTATGGACTCTTCGTCGGTTGATTCTGCTCGCCCATATGCCTGTCTCAGAGAAATCAGGTGATGAGAAGTTGAGTCAGCTTACTAAAGTTAAGGCAATGATCCATTGGGTGAATGCGTTTCACAGAATCAACCAATTCTTAGAAACAGCACGTACTAGCCACCTGGACCAAAACCATATCATTATGGCGGTCTTTTTTATGATTGAAAATCCAGCAGTCGGAGATGAGTTTATTTATGGGTCTTTCTAAGAAATTTTATATTACAACTCCCATCTATTACGTGAACGATGTTCCTCACATCGGCAGCATGTATACAACTCTTGCTTGCGATATGATTGCTCGATTCATGGGGTTAGACGGATTCGAAGTCAAGTTTCTCACAGGAACAGACGAACATGGCCAGAAAGTTGAAAAAGCCGCTATGCTTGCCGGAACTCCCCCCCAAGACTTTGTTGATAAGGTTTCTCAAAACTTTCGGGACTTATCTTCCTTTATGAACTTCACGAATGATGACTTTATTCGCACAACGGAACCCCGCCACCTCAAAGCCGCTCAACACCTCTGGAAAGAATTGCTGGATAGAGATGAGATTTATCTTGGTGGATATTCTGGCTGGTATGCTGTCCGTGACGAAGCTTTCTATCAAGAATCGGAATTGATCAATGGAAAAGCGCCAACCGGAGCAGATGTGGAATGGGTAACAGAACCCAGCTATTTCTTCCGTCTTTCCAAATGGCAAGACCGATTACTCTCATTTTATCAGGAAAATCCTGATTTTATCGCCCCCGAAAGCCGACGAAACGAAGTCTTGCGGTTTGTGGAAGGTGGCCTCCATGATCTATCCGTTTCCCGAACAAGCTTTAAGTGGGGTATCCCTGTGCCAGGTGATCCCGACCATATCATGTACGTATGGTTAGATGCATTGACCAATTACATCACGGCTCTGGGATATCCGAATCAAGACCCGGCTGATTTTAATGCTTTTTGGAGCAACAGCCTTCATGTTGTCGGAAAGGATATCTTGCGATTCCATGCGGTTTATTGGCCGGCGTTTTTGATGGCAGCCGGGTTACCTCCCCCCACCCGCGTCTTCGCCCATGGTTGGTGGACAAGGGACGGCGAAAAAATATCAAAATCCGTTGGGAATGCGATTGACCCGATCAAGCTGGTTGAAACGTACGGTCTTGATCCGGTTCGATATTTTTTCTTAAGGGAAGTTCCTTTTGGCAATGATGGCGACTTTTCTGATACCGCCCTTATTGGGCGGCTTAATAGTGACCTCGCAAATAGCTATGGAAACCTCGTGCAACGGGTCTTATCCTTTATTGCAAAATCCTGTGGGGGGATCGTCCCAAAACCTGATTCGATGACACCTGAAGATCAAGCGCTTCTTTCCCAAGCCGCTGATCTATTATCCTCGCTACGGGCCGATATGCAAAAGCAACTTCTCCATAAGGCCATTGAAAAAATCTGGCAGGTGATTGCAGAGGCAAACCGTTACGTTGATGAACAAAAACCATGGACTTTAAAGGCTGAAAATCCAGCCCGTATGGGAACCATTCTTTACGTTTTAGCGGACACCATCCGCCAAATCGCGATTTTGACGCAACCTCTTGTGCCAACTGCAAGCGAACGAATTTTGGACCAGCTCGCGATCTCTTCTGATCAACGGACATTCGCTGATCTCGGAACGTCTCTGATCCCAGGAACGACGCTACCTCTTCCAGAAGGAGTCTTCCCCCGGTGGGTTGAGGAAAAATAATACATGCTTACTGATAGCCATTGCCACCTGAATTTTCCAGAGTTTACCTCTGACCT
>CAZXMD010000094.1:0-4114 GCA_964641635.1 uncultured Candidatus Finniella sp.
ATTCCCTGTCTTTATAATAAGGACATTTTTTCAACCCAAACTTACCCGAAGGACCTTTGGGAATGGCCTGGCCGCGTGAACCGACCTTAAACGCCTCATGGGCATAACTTCCAGGATCCCCTTTTTCGTCTATTAAAACCGCTTTCGATGAATGGGGCGCCGATCTTCTATTGAGAGGGAATCCATCTTTCTTGATACGGATAACACATACTGGCTGGAGAGAGTCCCAACAAATTTCCTGATGGGCCACTCCTTCCTCTTTCGGGTTTTGCGTAATGGTATTGTCTATCTTTAAATAACTTAAAGGCCGCGCATTCGGATTGACAGCTAAAGGGCGGACAATACACGTATAACCCACACCTTTCAAATGGTGTATCATCTGATGATACGTTAGGTTCTTGTTGTCTAGCTCCTTAAGGCTTTTACACAGCTCTCCCTCTTCAAACTGCACCAGTTTTTCTTTAAGTGCCGAATCTTGCGCCAAAAATTCCTGATCCCACACCCCCTTTGAGGAGAGTGCAGAAACAGAAAGTTGTTTTGCCCCCAATTCTTGCGGAGAAAGACGTGCCGTTGAGATGTATTGAGAGTCATAAAGCCAAAGGCCAAAGAGAAAAAAAATAATACTACCAAACGCGAGATATCTTTTTGATCTTGATCTCATAAAACCCCCCTCAAAAAATTCCCTCCTTCCCACCACTATACCCTCATCTTCATTGACGGGCACGTAAAAATCATGCTTTATAAAAAGAAGATTAGATTAACAGGATTGCTTTAATGCCCGAAAAGTTACCGAGCGTTCCCCCAACCGCACCGTCTCTTTCCCGATTACCACGCCATGTAGCTATTATTATGGATGGAAATGGCCGCTGGGCAGACCAGAACAAGGTTTCAACCATTTCAGGGCACCGGATGGGAGCGGAAGCCACACGTAAAATCGTACACCACGCCGCCGAGCGGGGCATTCAGTACCTTACACTCTATGCATTTTCCGCAGAAAACTGGCTCCGTCCTAAAGGTTGGGTGGATGAATTGATGGGTCTACTGCGGTATAACCTTAAGAATCAAGTTCAGGACCTGGCCAAAAATGATGTGCGCTTAAAAGTTATTGGGGACCGCTCCAAGCTGCCCCCAGATATCGTTTCCCTCATTGAAGAAAGCGAAACAAAAACAGCCAATAACAAACGCATTACCCTTATGATGGCGCTCAGTTATGGCGGTCGTGACGAAATTCTTTATGCAACCAAAAAGTTGGCTCAACAGGTAAAGGCCGGTGGCTTAGAAGTCGGCGACATTACACCCGAAGCGTTTAGTTCAAGCCTTTATACCGCAGGAGCTCCAGATCCTGATCTCCTCATTCGCACAAGCGGAGAAAACAGGATTAGCAATTTTCTTTTGTGGCAAATGGCCTATACCGAATTTGTCTTTTCCCCAACTTTGTGGCCTGATTTTTCACCGGATGATTTTGACCGGGCCCTTGAAACTTATCAGCAACGGGAGCGTCGTTATGGTGCCGTTATCGCCTCCAAAAAGTAGTTTTGAGGAAAATAATTTTGGAAAGCGGGTTCTATCGACCGCTATTGGCGGGCCCATTGCAGTTGGCGCTGTCATCCTTGGTTCTCCTTATGTTGATGTATTAGCAATCCTCCTCTCAGGCATTCTCTTGTGGGAATGGTCGAAAATGTCAGGCCTCCCCTTGTCTCACCCCATGAATGGCATGGTTGCCGTGCTTCTTGGCTGGATTATGGTTGGGTCTGGGGCCTTTGTCCCTACCTTGTGCATTATTGGCGTTGGCATTCTATACACCCTCTTTTACCATTATCAGCTTGGGGCACGCTTTATCCCCTCTGTTATTCTGCTTTCCGGCCCTTTATATATTGGTCTCGGTATGGCTGCCAACCTAAATCTGGCCAAGTTCGCCCCTTTAACTCTCTTATGGGCCCTTCTCATTGTTTGGGCAACGGACATAGGCGCTTATGTTGTCGGCAGCCTTATTGGAGGACCAAAGCTGGTTCCGCGCATCAGCCCTGGCAAAACCTGGTCCGGATTTGTTGGAGGTTCCATGATCGGTTCGGCCCTTGGCGTCACTCTTGCGCCCACTTGCCAGATCGAGATACACAACCCGGTCTTTCTTTTTAGTTTAACGCTCATGATAACTTTCGTCGGTCACACAGGTGATATTATCGAATCTGCCGCAAAGCGTCTTTTCAATGTCAAAGACTCGAGCCACATCATCCCCGGCCATGGGGGACTCCTGGACCGGATGGATAGCCTATTACTTGTCGCCCTCTTTCTTATAATCCTTAAGTTTTTCTCGGTATTTTAAATGAGCCGCTCCGTTACAGTTTTAGGGAGTACGGGTTCTATTGGTCGAAGTACCGTTGATCTTTTATTAAAGAATCCAGACCGCTTTACCGTAGAGGCCCTTGTTGCTCAAAAGGATGTAACAACCTTGGCAATTCAAGCAAAGGCCCTTCAGGCAAAATTAGCCGTTGTGGAAGATGAGTCCTGCTATTGCGCATTAAAAGAGGCATTGGCAGACACCGGAATAGAAGTTTCTGCCGGAAAAGCGGCCGTCATCGAAGCAGCGCAGGCGCCTGCTGAGTGGGTAATGTCCGCCATTGTTGGCACGGCTGGGTTACGTCCCACTTACGCTGCCATTGAACGAGGCGCCATCATTGCGCTCGCCAACAAAGAGTCCATGATATCTGCGGGGCCTGTTGTTTTAAAAGCCTTGAAGAAATACAAGGCCACCTTGCTGCCTGTCGACTCGGAGCATAATGCGATTTTTCAAGTGTTCCATGAACTGCATCGCCCGGAAGTTGACAAGCTGATCCTCACAGCTTCAGGCGGTCCTTTTCGAACCTTCACCCCTGAACAAATGACCTCTATCACCCTTGAACAAGCTCTGAAACATCCCAATTGGTCCATGGGGCCCAAGGTAACCATTGACTGCGCAAACCTGATGAACAAAGGCCTGGAAATGATAGAGGCCTCTTATATATTTGACTTTCCTGAAGACCAAATTGACATCCTTATTCACCCCCAATCGATTGTTCACTCTCTAGTTTCCTATCGGGATGGTTCGGTTTTGGCTCAGCTCGGCATTCACGATATGCGCGTCCCCATTGCGCATACTCTAGCTTGGCCCACACGCATGCCAACTGACTTGCCCCGCCTGGATCTCAGCGCTATCAAACAGCTTACCTTTGAAACACCTGATGCACAACAATTCCCAGCCATTTCCCTTGCTAGGCAGGTTCTGAAAAGTGGAAAAGATCGTCCGACCGTATTAAATGCAGCCAACGAAGTTGCCGTACAGTCTTTCATACAAAGAAAGATATCTTTTCTGGATATTGTCCCTATTTGCCAAGAGACGCTCGATCAAATCAGTGAATCTTCCCCGGGCTCAATTGATGAAGTTTTTCTGATAGATCAACACGCTCGACAAATCACTGAAAAAGTTATTCACAAAAAAAATGCGTCCTAGTGCTTTTGCGCATTTTCATACGGTTCATTATCGGCTAAGGTTGCAGGTAACTGTAATTTAACACCAAGGGATTTATCCATGGCCTCTCTCATCAGCCTAGCGGAATATGTGATTCCTTTTCTCATCATATTGACAGTCCTTGTTTTTGTTCATGAGCTTGGTCATTACCTTGTCGCCCGCTATAATAAAGTTACCGTTGAAGTCTTTTCCATTGGGTTTGGTCCTGAGTTGTTTGGTTGGAATGATCGCGCGGGAACACGGTGGAAGTTTAGTATGATTCCGTTGGGCGGATACGTAAAAATGTATGGTGATGCTGATGCCAGCAGTCGCCCCGACTCCGAGTCCCTCAAAAAAATGTCCGCTGAGCAAAAATCAAATAGCCTTCACAGCAAGCGGGTCGGGCAACGCATGGCGGTCAGTGCCGCCGGACCTTTCGCAAACTTTCTCTTTGCAATTATTGTTCTGGCAGGATTGTTTATCACAAAAGGCGAGCCTGTTATTCCGGCAACCGTTGGGGCTGTTGCCCCCGGCAAAATTGCTGAAAAAGCCGGCCTTAAGGCAGGAGATAAAATCCTCAGCCTGAATGACGTTTCCGTAAAGGACTTCCATGATTTGCGCAATTTAATT
>CAZXMD010000094.1:4124-7186 GCA_964641635.1 uncultured Candidatus Finniella sp.
AAAAGATGTTGATGTCCGTTATTTGCGTGGGTCAACCGAGCAAACGGTTCATGTTAAAATGGTCGAGGTTGACGCCCTTGGCCTGGAAAAGCCGGTTGGCGTCATGGGCATCGCCCCTTCCCTCCCCGAATACCGCAAAGTTAATCCTCTTCAAGCCGTCAGCCATGCCATTGAGAAAACCTGGATAACTAGTATTGATACCCTCATCGGCATTGGTCAAATGATTACCGGGCAGCGCTCCTCCGATGAACTTGGGGGAATTCTATCTATTGGAGATATGGCTGGCAAAAGCGCCAAAGGCGGCATTGCCGCCCTTTTCTTCTTCATGGCCTTTCTTTCTATTAACCTAGGTCTCATTAACTTGCTCCCCATTCCTGTTCTTGATGGGGGACATTTATTGTTTTATGGCATTGAAGGAATTGTTGGCAAACCTGTGCCTGAAAAAATTCAGGAATATGCCTTTATGGTTGGTTTGGCGATTGTCTTAGGCATCATGCTGATGTCAACCTGGAATGATGTTGTCCGTCTTATTTTGAACTAAAAAGGGTGTAAATAATGTTTTCATTGATAAAAACAAAAAAATCTTTTGTGCTTGCCTTAATGCTTTCGGGAACCTTATCTGTGGCAGCTTTTGCAGAGACAATCCAAAACATTCAAGTGACAGGCAACAAGCGTATTGAAACAGAAACTGTCATTTCTAACCTTCCCTTGAAAGTTGGGGATTCATTTGATGAGCTGCAATTGAACCAGGCCCTTAAAGATCTTTTTGCAACCGGTTATTTTACTGATGTCCAGATTCGTCGGTCTGGCAGCAACCTGATTATTGAAGTCATTGAAAATAGCCTCATTAACCGTATTTCATTTGAAGGAAATTCCAAGCTAAAGGATGAAAAATTAACGGAAGAGGTTCAACTTCGCCCAAGAGAAGTTCTATCCCGCACAAAAATTCAGGCCGCCCAACAACGTATCTTGGAAATATACCGCCGTATGGGCCGTTTTGACGCCACGGTGGAGCCTAAAGTTATTCGTTTGGAAGAAAACAGGGTTGATCTGGTTTTTGAAATCAATGAAGGAGAGGTGACTTACGTTCGCAAAATCAACTTTATTGGGAACAAGCGCTTCAGTTCTTCCCGACTGGAAGAACAACTCTATACGAAGCGCAATAAATGGTACCGCTTATGGGCAAGTGACGATACGTTTGATCCAGATCGCTTCACAGCTGACCAACAGAACTTACAACAATATTATTTTGATATGGGCTACCCTGACTTCCGCTTGGTATCCGCTGTTGCAGAATTGAGTCCGGACCATAAAGACTTTTATCTAACCTTCACGATTGAAGAAGGAGAGAAATATACTTATGGAAAAGTTGACATTGTTTCCCACCTAAAACAGGTTAATGCTGGAGATCTTAAAGGTCTCATTGACATTCAAAGTGGCGAGCAATTCTCCCGCAAACAAATTGAACGCAACATCACAACCCTAAATACCCACGTTGGAACTTACGGATATGCCTTTGCCGATATTCAACCCAGAATTGAAAAGAATCGAGAGAAAAAAACCGTTGATTTGATTTTTGAAGTCAGGGAAGGCCCTCGCGTTTATATTGAGCGTATTGACGTGGTTGGTAACGACCGTACACGGGACGAAGTTATCCGCCGCGAACTGAATATATTGGAAGGTGACGCTTATAACTCAACAAAAGTAAAGCGTGCCGAGAAAAATTTAAAAGATCTTGGATATTTTAAAAAATCAGAGATCTTGACTGAGCCTGGTTCAGCTCCTGATAAAGCGCGCCTTGTGGTAAAACTTGAAGAGCAACCCACCGGTGAAATGGGTGTTGCTGCCGGTTTTTCAACCCTTGACGGCATTTTAGGAAATGTGAAATTTGCAGAGCGCAACTTTATGGGAACAGGACGGATCGTTCATGCCAGTGTTACCATTGCCAAGCGCATGCAAGAATTTGATGTCGGCATCACAGATCCCTATTTCTTAGGCTATAGTCTTGAAGCTGGTCTTGATCTGTTCCGTGTCCGCTCAACCCGGTTATCAAACTTTGTATCGGCTTCCAATGGTGTATCCCCTCATATCGCTTATGCCCTGACTGAGCATTTAAGCCAAACACTGACCTACACCTTAAAAGATGATCACATTTCTCACGTTGCCCCCGGTTCTTCTGTCTTTATCAACCAGCAAGCCGGAAAGTATGTCACTTCCGCTTTTGGACAGACATTGGTTTATGATCGCCGGGACAGCCGTATTGATCCAACCTCAGGCTATGCGTTGAGCTTAAGCAACACTTATGCCGGACTTGGTGGAAAAGTAAATTACTTAAAGAATTCCATCGGTGGATCCTGGTTCTATTCCCCTGTGGAAGACGTTGTGTTAAACGTTCGGGGCTCTATCGGGGACATTGAGAAAGTCGGTAAAAACACTATTCGTATCGTCGATAGTATTCTGCTCGGCGCCGATACATTCCGCGGATTTGAGTACGCAGGTATTGGCCCCCGCGATGTAATAACCGGAGACCCCTTGGGCGGTACGCGCTTCTGGACAGGAACTGTTGAAACCCTCTTCCCTATTGGATTGCCCAATGAGTTTGGTGTCAAAGGGGCTGTCTTTACTGACTTTGGTACAACCTGGAAACCGGGCGTCAAGGGACCACAAGTCATTGATAAACGCTCAATTCGTGCCTCTGTTGGTATTGGCTTATCCTGGACATCACCTTTTGGGCCTTTAAAAATTGACTATGCAATTCCTGTAAAAAAACAGAAATTTGATCAGACGCAGCGCTTCCTGTTTGGTTTCAGCTCCCGCTGGTAAGGTTTTGGCAGTCAAGGAGGACGGATGATACGGCGCAAAAATGCTCTTTATGGAGTCCTGTTTCTTACTATCTCTGCAGGTACTCTATGGGGGGGAAGTTACCTATTCCCAGCGGCTTTCCCCTTTTTTCACAAAACGCCTAAACAACCCCCTATTCCCTTATCAATTGGGGTTGTTGATATAAATCGTATCAAGACTGACTCTAAGGTTTTTCAAAAGTTCAAAGAAGTCGTTGAAGG
>CAZXMD010000095.1:0-7173 GCA_964641635.1 uncultured Candidatus Finniella sp.
ATCTCAGTAATGGGAATTTGGCTCTTTCCACCCACCTGGAAATGCAACCTACTCCGTCTCGCTTTTTTCGGCTTATCTGTTACGCTCACTTTATTGATTGTTTTTTATGATGATTGTTCAAAAGTACTTCCCGGATTTCTTGGCAACCTTTCAACAATTACCAGCCGTACCTGGTTATCCAAGGTTACATTTGTTGATTTAGCTGCAGATCCGTTAAGCTGGGAATGGATTCAGCAACTGCTCATTGGTCAGGGGTGGGGTACGTTTAATAATATCTCCGCTTCCAATATGTTCTTGATTGACCAGGTTTGTGTCTTTACGGGTAAAGACTATAACCCAAGCTGGGAATTGGTAAACCGCGACCTCCTGCATACGCATAATGTCCTCACAAATTATTTTCACTCCCTTGGGATACTTGGGGTAAGCCTATACCTATATATACAATACAAGCTTATTAACTCTTTACCTCGAAATTACTTCTTCTCAGGGACTGCTTTCTTAATTGCTTATCAGGTTCAGCTTTTATTTTGGTTTCAATTCATGATAACCGTTCCATTTACAATTTTTGCATTTTCCGTCTTCTTTAGACAGCGCACCCCTGTTATTTGGTCTTTTTTATTGAAACCAAAGCTCATGCCCGTATTTGCAGCTCTTCTGCTCATCTTTTCAAGCATGCAAGCTGCCATAACCTGGGGGTATGAAAAACGTAAAAGCCTACAACCAACGGCGGAATCGGTTAGGGAACTAACAACGGCTTCTTACGTTCGCTTGGAAGCCCATTTTGGCGCCCTGAGACAGGTTGGCCTGGTGCGGGTGCTCGCAACCAACGTACAGGAAGAGTTAAAAAAAGAACCTGAAGAACTTGTCATGCAATCTCTGAAACTTGTGCATCATTTGACAACTTTGCCTAAAGAAGGAAATTACCTGGCCAACAACCTTGCTATCAATATCCTGAGTGAACTTGCCTCAAAACCAGAGACACTAAAGTTTCTCAATGCTCAAGTATTTATGACTTGGGAGCAATTGACGAAAGACCATATCGATATTATGCCCTATCGCACAGACATTCTCTTGCCATTTTTTAACCTTTACCAAACACTCGGAAAAGAAGCCATTGTACTTGAATTCACAAAAAAAATATGTGAGAAAAATCCAAAAGACTCAATTGCTCTTTGGTTTATGGGATCTTCCCTTTTGAAAAATCAAGCACACTTTGATACGGCTATGTGTATTCTTCAAAAGTCTATTCGTGAGGGCATTGAACGGTTTATGCCTGTTCCTCCTCCCTTAAAAACAAAAATCATGCACCATGGAAAGGCATGCCCGCAGGATGATTTTCTCTTATTGTTTTGAGGAATGTGGCTTCAAAAATTCTCTTTGACCCATGTGGCGACACGCTGCCACAAATGTGCTGGTGGGGCATCTATTTGCATGGCATTTTGACTCCCCGCATAATCACGCCAGCCATACTGAAGCAGACCTGCACACGTGGCAAACATAGGATTCGTTGCAAAGTCGCTGGCGCCGATTACACCGATAGGCTGGCCGTTGCGGACTTGACGGCTCCATAAGGTTGCCGCCATTTCCCGTATCCCTGGAAGCTGGCTTCCTCCTCCTGTTAAGATGATTCTTTGACACACAAGTCGATCCATTCCCGTTGCTGCGAGGCGGTTCCAAATTAACTCAAGTGTTTCTTCAACGCGCGCCCGAATAATATGGGTTAGCAGGGATTTTGGAATTTGATGGGTCTGGGGCCCGTGACTTTCCCCCAATTGAGGGACGATGATATTTTCCCGCTCATCAGCAGACGAAAGAACGACTGTTCCATAAAGTGTTTTCAAACGTTCTGCCTGTATAAGCGGAGTCGATATCCCTCGGGCAATATCACTCGTTACCTGGGCGCCGCCAATGGGAAGGCTGTCAACATGGATCAAGGTTCCATCCAGAAAGGAGGCTATCGTTGTTGTTCCTCCCCCCATATCGATGACGGTTGAACCCAAGGTCAATTCATCATCAACAAGGGTTGAGAGACCTGACGCATAGGGTGTTACAACAAAACCGCTTACATCCAGATGGCATCGGCCAATACAATTCTGGAAGTTACGAATTAAAACTTTTGGAGCCGTAACAAGATGAATTGTAACACTTAATTGATCCCCCACCATACCGCGTGGATCATGGATTCCATGGGTGCTATCAATGGAATAGCTAATCGGCAATGCGTGGATAATTTGCTGATTTTCTGAAACTTGTGCATTTCTACCAAATGTTAAAAGACGACGAACATGGGTTTCATCCACTGTTTGGTTCACAATACTCAAATGGGATTCAAAAGTTTGAGACCGCACACTGGAAGCCGGTAAATTGACGCAAACCTCTGAAATTGTTTGCCCTGCCATTTGTTCAGCAGAATGAACAGCATTTAAAATTGAGTCTTCTAAAGCTTCTAAATCAACAATGAGACCACCCTTTATCCCCTTTGATGATTGATGTCCCACGCCAATCAGGCGTAAAACCTCACCTTCTTTTTCGTGAGCGCGATTCTCCACTTTCGCAATGGCGCAACAAACCTTACTGGTTCCTATATCCAGAGCGGCAAAGATGTCTTGACGACTTTTGGTTGTTTTTTTTGTAAAAATATTCATAAGTGTAGTTTAACGTCTTTATTCTTGTTTGTCTTGTTGAATTAGGTTTCTTTCCCTTTACCCTTTAATCGCATGGCTGCTCTTGGGGACAGACGCATCACCATCTGGTTTTGCACCCTGAGATCAACAACAGCAACTTCTGAAGGGTTAATTTTATTCTGCTGAATCAATAAAGCCAGACGCACAAGAGCATCTTCTACTTTTGTTTCAGGTAGCTTGATCTGCAATGATTTATCCAAATGTAAGTCCCATCGACGCCCTCCGACCCTTACCAATGCGGTCAGCTTTTTTCGAATATCGGGAAATTTTTCTAAAAGGCGCAATATGTGTGGCGCATGTACCGGGGCATCCCCTCCTACAATAAGAGGTAATTTACCAAAGGCCTGAAGATTATTACTACTGATAATGACGCCTTGCTCATCCACTAAATAATGCTTCTGTTGGTGCTGCCAGAGAGCAACCGGTTGACGTTCCTGAAGTTGAATAAAAATAATCCCAGGCAATTGGCGTTTAACCGCCGCTTGTCGAATCCACGAAATCTCTTCAAGCTGCCTTTTGATAACGTAGGGGTCATAGGACAATAGGGGGTCTCCTTGACGTGCATTAACAATTGCCAAGATTTTCTCAATCGGTGCATTCTGGCGCCCTTCCACCAATACATCAGAAAGGCGCAAACCCATGCGGCCTGTTGCAGCAACCGTAGAATGAGAAACAAAATTTCCAAATCGCTGAGGATATTCAGCCCACCACAACAACGCCAAAAAGATGAATGATGAGACGCCAATAGTTGTTATTTTTACCAAAGAGCTTGACCAATAGCGGCGCACAGTTGTCTCCATCCGCCATGAGGGAGAACCTCGCTTCGGCATGGGCGCTCGGGCCCGGGATCTAGATGGTTTACTTTTTAATGCGCGCATGTCTTATGATCACACTGAGCTTGATCAACCATCCACGAAATAAGCTGATTAAATGTAATCCCCTCATGGGCTGCTATTTCAGGAAGCAATGATAAAGGCGACATTCCGGGTTGGGTATTGAGTTCTAATAAGTAAAACTGATCTTCTTCTTCATCATACATAAAATCAGACCGGGACACACTCCGGCATCCAAGAACCTTATGTGCCTTGAGAGCCAATTCCATCACCTTTTTATAGGCAGTGGGTGATACCGGCGCCGGCATTAAATGTTCTGCTCTTCCGGGTGTGTATTTTGCCGTATAATCATAAAACGCCTCACGTGGACGGATTTCAATGGCCCCAATAGCCCGATCCCCCATAACACCAACCTGGATTTCACGCCCTGCAATATATTTTTCAATCAGAATCACGTCTCCAAAGACCCATTCCCTTTGAAAGGTTTCAAAATCTTCTTCTGAGCGAATAATGTACACCCCTTTGCTAGACCCTTCATTAGTGGGCTTAATCACATAAGGCATAGGCATTGGATGAGCGATATTCAAATCCTGCCTCGACACAACTTTCCACGGAGGAACGCTAATCCCTTCCTGCTCAAAAACCCGCCTAGAAAGAACTTTGTTCATGGCAATGGCAGACGCATCTACTCCTGAATGGGTATAAGGAACTCCCATGACTTCAAGAAGCCCTTGAACCGCTCCATCTTCACCGCCCACACCATGAAGTGCATTAAAGACAACATCCGGTTTGGGAGTCAGTGCTGCCGTCAACTGGTTCAAATCACGGGTCACATCAATAGGGATAACCTGATGTCCTAACTCTTGCAAAGCAACGCCAACAAGCCTTCCCGAGTCCAGAGAAACATCCCGCTCTGCTGACCATCCTCCCATCAATACCGCCACGCGTCTTTTTGTCATTTTACACCCACCTTAACAATTTCCCAATCAAGACAAACACCGCTAGTTTTATAGACCCGATGTTTCACCTCTTCACCTAAGGATTCTAGATCATTTGCCGTTGCCTGGTCTAGATTTAACAGAAAATTGCAATGCTTTTCTGATACTTGAGCATCCCCAATTTTCAACCCCCGGCATCCAGCAGCATCAATTAACTTCCATGCTTTTTCAGGTTCAGGGTTCTTAAAAGTACTTCCCCCCGTCCGTCCCCGTGTTGGCTGTGTTGCTTCACGCTCCTCAAGAATCCCATCAATAGATTTTCCAATTTCAGAACGATCTTGGCCAGAAACTCCTCTTAGTACCACATCTGTTACGATCCATCCGTCTTGCAAAGAGGTGTGCCGATAGGTCATTTGCAATCCTTCGCGCGTTAACCGATGACGCCCGCCTTGCGGATCTAAAACATTTGCATAAACAAGAATGTCTTTAATTTCCTGGCCATAGGCGCCCGCATTCATTCGCACGGCTCCCCCAATGGTTCCCGGAATCCCAACAAGAAATTCCAGCCCTCCCACACCCGCATCACGGCAGGTTAAGGAAACAGTCCGATCGAGGCAACCGGCCCCTACATGAACAAAGTCCCCGTCGATACGGATATCAGAAAAACCACGCCCTAATCGGATAACAATACCGGAAACACCTCCATCTCTCACTAAAAGATTGGAGCCTGCACCGATAACCGTTACCGGAAGCTGCCTGGGCCTGCTTTCCAGAAAGTGAGCAAGGTCGGTTTCATCTGCGGGACGAAATAATATCTCTGCAGGCCCACCTACCCGGAACCAGGTCTGCTCGGCTAATCGGGCATTGGGGACGTATCGTCCCCGTACATTAGGTAGTTGGTCGTACCAATCTGACATTATTGAGCTACTTTTATAGGGCTTACGAGATTCTGAAGCTGCTCAGGTAAGGATGCTGCCCACTGGGTGATATGGCCCGCTCCTAAACACAAGATCATGTCCCCGCCTTGAGGGCCACCCGGAAATAAAGAATAGGCTAAAGAAGCAAGATCTTGTGAATCCTGCAATTCATGTACCTGAAGTTCAGAAGAGGCCTTAATTGCCGCAACCAAACTGGATGCCGTCGCCCCTTCAATTGGTATTTCTCCGGCCCCATAAACAGGGGCAACAATAAGAGCATCCACCCCCTCAAAACAGGTAACATAATCCTGGAAAAGATGATGCAACCGCGTATATCGATGAGGTTGAGCGACTACAACAATACGACCCTTTGTAGCTTGTCGGGCTGCTGCCAATACGGTCTTAATTTCTACAGGATGGTGCGCATAATCATCGATAACCGTGATCCCTGCTCCAATGCCTGTTTTTGTGAAGCGTCGTTTGACACCGGAAAATCCGGAGAAAGCCCGACGGACAACAGCATCATCCAGACTCAGCTCTTGAGCAAGAGCAACCACCGCCAACGCATTTTGAACGTTATGCTGTCCCATCATCGGCAAGAAAAGATCGTTTATTTTTCGCGGCAAGACAGAAATAGACCCCCGCGCCAAAGCACGATGAGCAAGAGCAGCCGGTGTTGCAATTTCTACATCAAAAGTTGTTCCTTCTGATGTCTGGCGTAAATTGACCGCCCGTACATTTGCATCTTCCGTAAATCCATAGGTCATAATGCGCCGATCTGACAATTGAGGAAGCAGCGCCCGTACCTCCGGATGGTCTAGACACATAATGCCTAAACCATAGAAAGGAATACGCTCAACAAAATCAACAAAAGCTTTCTTTAAATGATCAAAACTGGGATAAAAATCCATATGCTCCGGATCAATATTCGTCACAACCGCAATGGTTGCCGGCAGCCTCGTAAAACTACCATCTGACTCATCCGCTTCTACAATGATCCACTCCCCTTTACCCAGGCGCGCATTGGTTCCATAGGCATTGATAATGCCACCATTAACAACCGTTGCATCTAAAAGGGCTGCATCAAACAGCGCTGCCATCAGGGATGTTGTCGTCGTTTTGCCATGGGTTCCAGAAATAGCCACCGATAGTTTAAAACGCATCAACTCAGCCAACATTTCTGCCCGGCGAATGACGGGAACCCTCTGCTCGCGTGCGGCCCTTAACTCAATATTGGTCGCTTTTATATCCGAAGAAATAACAACAACTTGTGCGCCTTGAACATTCTTGACTTCATGCCCAATGGTGATCACAATTCCCAACTGACGCAACCGATGGATATTCGCATTCTCCGCAATATCACTTCCCCGGACCTCATAGCCTAAGTTATGAAGAACTTCAGCAATACCGCTCATACCGATACCACCAATTCCAATAAAGTGGATAATTTTAACCGTATGTGGAGGAATGCGCATGGTATTTTTTGCCCTTTAGTGAAAGGTGATACTACTTCTCTATTTGGTAGCAAACTTTCCACCACTTACGCAAGCTTTACAGAACAACCAAAGTTACTCAAATTTTACTTTATTTTTTCATTCCATGATCCTGGAAATTTTGGTTGATGATTCGCAAATATTTGATTTTTAATGACTATTTCAACTCCTTTTGTCCTGTTCCCCTCTTTCCTTTTCCATCTTTTCCGTTTTGTTTGTTATCCCAATTGCTGTCCGTGTCAGAATCCCATTCCAGCAGTGCTTTGCGTGCCGGTGGGAATGAGAAATTTTCCTATGGTGCGAAAACT
>CAZXMD010000096.1:0-2411 GCA_964641635.1 uncultured Candidatus Finniella sp.
TGATAACCATTATATTAAATTAATACCTAAGGTCATTGCGAGGAGCGTAAGCGACGAAGCAATCCAGGAACAACAAAGAGTATTACCCTTAGCCCCTGGATTGCCGCGCACCCGCCTTCGCTAACGCTATGGCGTGGTGCTCGCAATGACTAAAATTCATTGAGACAAACTCATATTATAAAATAGATATTTTGGAATAAAAATTCAATAGCTTAGATATTTCTCTAAGGCACCAGTCTTATACAGGGCGTAAAGGTCATCACATCCACCGATATGCGTGTCATTGATGAAGATCTGTGGAACGGAGGTTCTCCCGCCTGACCGTTTCACCATATCCTGACGTAAAGCATCATCTGTTGAGACGTCGATTATTGTATAAGGCACGCCCAGTTTATCGAACAACGCCTTAGCGCGAACACAATAGGGGCAATGAGGGGTAACGTTGATAATAACGTTTGGCATTATGAATTCTCCTTGAGTTTACAGAGGTGTTATAACACGGGCGAGGGTGAGTACGCGAACTTCTTTTGCGCCTTCATTCAGCAATACCCGGGAACATTCATTTAATGTCGCCCCTGTTGTGAGGACATCATCGACTAACGTAAGGCGCTTTCCGTTAATCAGAGATTTTTTTTCAAAAGGAACAAAAAAAGCGCCTCGCACATTTGCAGCGCGCTCCTTTCGGTTTTGATGGCCTTGTTTGGGTGTCGAGCGATGGCGTTTGATTAGGTCTGTGTGCGTTGGGATGCTGGTTTGACGGGTGATATGGTTCGACAAAAGGGTTGCCTGATTATATTGACGTAAAAAAAGACGTTTCCAGTGCAGGGGTACGGGAATAAGCAGATCAGTCTTTGACAGGATATCCTGTCCAACCCTTAACATCAATCGACTCAAGCCTGGAGCAAGGTATGTGCCATCTCCCTGTTTGAGCTTTAAAATAAAATGGCGGGAACTTTCCTGGTAGGCTAAGGCGCTTCGACATTGGACGAAAAGAGGCGGAAGACGGTGACAGTGGGGGCAAAGGGTTTGGTGAGGGGTTTCAAAGGGAAAGGGCCATCCGCACAAGGAACACCAAGGTGATGAAAGGAAAGTGCAATTTTTCCAGCACGAAGCGCACAAGGTGTGATGTTCTGAAGTTGTTTCACCACAACCAAAGCACCGGGGAGGAAGCATCAAGTCTAAGAAGGATTGAGACCAAGACAGTGCAGACATAAAAAACCTCCACGACAATATTCTGGAGGCATCTTGGCAAAATTATGATTTAGAAGAAAGACCTTAAATGGGAGGGGCTTCTTCTTCTGGCTCATTGGCTGCCTCGTCTTCGGCGGTTTCATCCGCTGCTGCGGGAGCCTGGGCTCCACCTGCCATTTGGGGTTGTGCGCCGCCTGGGGCCCCACCGATCATTTGGGGCCTCATCATTTGTGGATTACCCATAGGAGGTCGTCCCATTTGAGCCCCCATCATTTGAGGAGGCATCATTTGAGGCCGTCCCATTTGGGGATTACCCATTTGAGGAGGCATCATTTGAGGCTGCCCCATTTGGGGGGGCATCATTTGGGGATTACCCATGGGGGGTTGTCCCATCATCTGGGGGTGCCTGCCAGCCATTTGTGGAATAATCTGACCTTGCGGACCAACCTTTGGGGCCACATGATGCGGTGAGGCGAAGTGGGGTCTTAACAGGTTACAATTTCCTTTATCACAAACATTGATGGTTTTGGATTGGCGGTCAAAAATTGATACGAAAGCTCCATTGCTACTAACGACGAATTGGTCTTGCTGATAGTTGTAGAAAAGCATGGCAAAAACACTGGCTAGTATTGTTGCACAAAGTAGAAAAGTGGCTCGAATGGTGGGCATTGTTCCTCCTCGTCGTGGGACTTCTTTAAATCCTTTAGAAGTGTAAGGACTTTCGTCATATAGTTCGTCATATTCCATTGCTAGTTTTCATTTGCTTGAATTTCACTATAATTTTATCTTAAAGAATATTTATTAAAATATCGTAAAGGATAAAAGTAATTTTTATTGAATGTTTTGTGAGTGCTTCTCTCTATTGAGCCTGATGAAAATTCATGGTACGACTTAATAAATGGAATTTAGATTTTAGGGCTCTTGAAATGAAACGCTTTTTTCCAATATTTTGTCTGATATTCATTGCAATATTTCCAACGAGAGGCCATGAACGCGCTTCGTTGGCCTCTGTTTTACCTGTTTTCGAGGCTTATGTTGAACAAGCGAGGATAGCTGAAGATGTTCCCGGGGTTGTTGTTGTTATTGTTAAAGATGGAAAGATTGCGTACCTTAAGGGATTTGGCGTTAAGGTTCTTGGAAAAAGTGAACCGGTTGACGGGCATACGCCTTTTGCGCTTGCCTCGGTTACGAAGACTTTTACCAATATGCTGGTTGCCCGG
>CAZXMD010000096.1:2421-7089 GCA_964641635.1 uncultured Candidatus Finniella sp.
AGACCAGGGCAAACTGAAGTGGACAGATCCTGTTTCAAAGTATTTACCGGATTTTAGTTTAAGCGATCCAAAAATCTCACAAGATCTGAAAATTGAGGATTTACTCTCCCATCGTTCAGGGTTGCCTGGATTTTCGGGTGATTCTCTTATTGAATTGGGGTGGAATGCTTCAGAAATTATTCCCGCAATGAAAAAAATTCCCATAGAAGGCGAATTTCGAAAAGTCTACAACTACCAAAATGCTCTTGTCGGTATTGTAGGGACTATTTTAGAAAAAGTAACGGGCAAACCTTTGTCGCAGCTTTATCAGGAAGAGCTCTTCCAACCATTAGGTTTGAAAGAGACGCGGCTTGGGGAAGGCGCGCCTCTCACTTTCTGGCAAAAATTCCTGAATTTATTCCATAAAGGGAACTCCCAGCCCACGTTTCATGACTCTGTCGGTGGGAAGACGCGATATTTGCCAAATGGGAACCCTGGAATATTTACCTTCCCCACATCGAGCGGCATTGTTTCTACAGGCCACGATATGGGTAAATGGTTGATTTTTCAACTCAATAATGCTGTTATTGATGGGAAGCCATTCGTGAGTGAGGCAAATATAAAAGAGATGCGGGCCCCCCACGTTGATATGACCCACCAAGGTCGCCGCCAATTTCCTAAAAACCGCGTCACAAAGGTCCAATACGGATTGGGCTGGTTCATTCATGACTATGCGGGGGTTCCTGTCTTAAGCCATATGGGAGGTATGGCAGGGACACGGGCGATAGTTTATATTATTCCAGAAGATAATGTCGGCATTGCGGTTATGACAAATATGGGGGGAATGCGCGTCAGCCTTTTTCCGGAAGCCATTTGTGATAAATTTTTAGACTTATATCTAAATGTACCTGATGAACAGGATTGGGCGAAGATCCTTCGGGAAGATATGAAAGGTTACTATGAGAAGCATGAAAAGCAACGGCGGTTGGACATGCTGCAAAACCTGGCGCCCTCCCGGGATTTGGAGGATTATACGGGGATTTACGAGAATGCCCTTTACGGAAGGGTCGATATCAGTAGGTCGGGTGATTCCTTGATCTTAACCTACAAGGATCGACCCAAAGTTACTTTAAGCCACTGGAATGGCAGTGTTTTCCAGTTTAATGGGACTGACCTTTCTTCCGGCTTCTCAGGAACAGATCATGGGGAAATCATCTTTTCCGCCGGAAGGGGAAAATCCGACAGGATGATGATTAACCTTTTCCGTGAAGGAAAAGATGAGTTGTTCCACCGGGTTGATCAGTGAATCTCTCTCCCCTGCTTGGCTATCCCAATGGTGGCTGCCGATTCCTAGTCTAAAGTTATAAACAGGGATTTCCAGGGTTTGTTGTTCACAGCGCGGGAAATGTGGCCATGGCCCGTGGTGTCTTCCGCAAGGAGGATATCTCCTGGATGGAATATCCTTTTGGTGCCGTCCCCTATCTCTATTTCAACACCTCCCTCCAGCATAACGACATATTGCCGCCGGGGGGCATTATGCCATTCAAAATGATAATCGGGGGGTGTTTCGCGAAAAATGACTCCTGTTGCATGGATTTTTTGGGAGAGTTTGCCAATGTCCCCTTTGTCAATAAGAGGAATTTCCATATCCTCAAAGTGGGATTCGTTGTCCTGACCTGTATAAATTCGGGTGATTTTCATGGTCTGACCTTTTTGTAGCTTGAGGTGGCGAATGAAATGGCGTGGCCAGTTAATAAACAGAAGAATATCACAGAGGAAGGTTTAGTTGCCATTAATTATTTCCCTCAATTCTTGCCATTAAACGAGCAAAAGTCTATAACAACCCTATGGACTTAAGGAAAAAACTAAATTATCAAAGCTGGCACAGAGGAACGCGGGAGAATGATCTTTTGTTGGGCTCCTTTGCTGATGCTGTTTTGGCAACTTTATCTGAAACAGACCTTAAAGCTTACCAAGATATGTTAGAACATGAAGATGCGGAGCTCTTTGCCTGGATCACAGGCCAATATCCGATACCAGAGAATGAGCCGATGGTTCGGCGTATCCGGGATTTTCATCAATGCCGCTGAATCAAATTTATGCAGGCGTTCCTGATGGGGCCGAAGCGTTTGTTTTTAGTCCTTTATTGGGGGGTAAAAAAACCCTCTATATTTGCGCAACGGAAGGCAAAGCGCAACGTTTGGTGGAGCAATTAACCCTCGTTCTTCCTGAAATTAATCCTCTTTACTTCCCCGCCTGGGATTGTCTGCCCTATGACCGTGTGTCTTCAGGGCTGGATGTAATGACCCAGCGCATCGACGTGCTGACGATGCTATTGGAGAATGCTCTATCGTCGTTTTGTGTTGTGACCTCTGTTGCAGCCCTCTTACAGCGTTTGCCTGCGAAAAACGCCCTGGAGAACCAATCCTTAAGTCTTCAATCAGGCCAATCGTTAAGCCGTGAGCGCCTGTTAGGGTTCCTTGCGGACATGGGATATGTCCGGGTTGATACGGTACGGGAAAATGGGGAATATGCCGTGCGGGGGGGCATTATTGATTTCTTCCCCCCAGGGGTTCCAGATCCGATCCGCGTTGATTTTTTTGGAGATGAAATTGACTCCTTAAGAGCCTTTGATGCCTTGGCGCAGACAACCTTAAGTCCCCTGGATAAGGTTGTTTTGAAGCCTGTCAGTGAGTTGACGCTGACGCCGGAACGCATTAGCCATTTTCGCGCGCGCTACCGAGAACTGTTTGGCGCAGCTAATGATCCCTTATATGAATCTGTTTCGGCAGGCCGAAAATATGGCGGCATGGAGCATTGGCTTCCCCTATTTTTTCCCACATGTGACACATTATTAGAGTATGTGGAGGGGGCCCAAATTTTCATTGAAGAGGGATGCGAGGGCGCCGTATCCGAACGCCTTGCCACTGTAACAGACTATTATCAGGCGCGCATGACCCCTATTCCAGGGGATCAGGGCATGACCTATCGCCCATTACCCCCGGAGCTTTTGTATTGGACAGCCAGCGATTGGCAGGGATTTCTCCAAGCTGTTTCCTGGTCAAAGATAACCCCATTCCATATGGATGGGTCTCCTGACGGCCCTGCGGTTCAAGATTTTCAAGGAAAAACCCTGACAGATTTCGGTGCAGCCCAAAGCACGGCCAGAGTCAAGGCCTTTGAGATTTTATCAAACCGTTTGATGGATGCCGCTGGGAAGAAGAAACCGGTTATTCTTGCCTGTTCTAGTCAAGGGGCGCGTGACCGTCTTCTCACGATTTTACAGGAGCATGAAATAGAGGGTGTCTGCGCTGTTGATGTATGGCCCTCAGACGCCGTTGCGGGCATTTGTGCAGGCGTATATCCCGTAGAGCGTGGGTTTGAATTTCCGGCGATGCTGCTGATCAGTGAACAAGATCTTTTAGGGGATCGGGTTGCTCGGGCAATTTCTAAAAAGCGAAAAGCGGATCAGTTTTTCCTCGAAGCTGCGCAATTGGCTCCCGGTGATTTGGTTGTTCATCGGGATCATGGCATTGGCCGATACGAAGGGCTGATGACCATTTCGGTGAGCGGGGCTTCCCATGATTGCTTGTGCTTAATTTATGACGGGGGAGACAAGCTTTTTCTGCCGGTTGAAAATATTGACATGATAACGCGTTATGGGGGAGATGGCGCTGTTGCGCACTTGGATCGCCTTGGGTCAAGTGCTTGGCAAATGCGCAAAGCCAAGGTCAAGAAACGCATTCGGGAAGTTGCGGATTATCTCATCAAAATAGCCGCAGAACGCGCCTTGCATGTGGGGCAAATTCTTGAGAAACACCCCACACAATACGAAGAATTCTGTTCTCGCTTTCCCTATCTTGAAACGGAAGACCAACAACGGGCCATTGAAGAGGTCTTGACGGATATGGCATCAGGTAAACCCATGGACCGCCTGGTTTGTGGTGATGTTGGATTTGGAAAAACAGAAGTGGCTTTGCGCGCGGCGTTCGTTGCTGTTTCTCAAGGAAAGCAGGTTGCTATTATTGTGCCGACAACATTGTTGTGCCGCCAGCATTATCGGACGTTTCGTGATCGGTTCCAAGGCTTCCCCTATCGTGTTGAACAAATATCCCGGTTGGTAACGCCTGCTCAAGCTGAGAAAATACGCCAGGATGTTGCTAATGGGACGGTTCCCATTATTATTGCAACCCATGCTTTGTTATCAGATAAAACAAAATTTACAGATTTAGGTCTGTTGATCATTGATGAAGAGCACCATTTTGGTGTGAAACAGAAAGAGAAGCTGAAGAAACTATCTACGGACGTTCATGTTCTAACATTAACGGCGACACCTATCCCCCGAACTCTTCAATTGGCTTTAAGCGGAGTGCGGGAGATGAGCCTGATTGCGACGCCGCCCGTTGATCGGTTGGCGATCCGGACGTTTGTGATGCCATACGATAGCGTAGTTATTCGGGAAGCTATTTTGAGGGAATATTATCGGGGAGGGCAAATTTTTTGTGTTAGTCCACGCCTGGATGATTTGGCAAAAATTGAAGAACAGTTAAGAAAACTGACGCCTGAAATCCGTATAAAAACAGCCCATGGTCAAATGAATCCAACCCAGTTGGAAGAGTTCATGAATGCCTTTTATGATCGGGCCTATGATATGCTTCTTTCAACCAAGAAATAGCAATCAGCCATAGA
>CAZXMD010000097.1:0-6936 GCA_964641635.1 uncultured Candidatus Finniella sp.
ATTTGCGAGGAACCATAAAGGCCTTGTGGATGACCAACAATCTATTTATGACATGCAAGTCAAAAACCGCGATGACCAAAGGGCCATTATTGATAAACAGCAAGAACAACAAAAATCTTTGTTAAAAGTTCAATTAGGCCAGGAAAAAGATTTGCGGGAGCAAGCCGCCGTTGCTGAAAAACAGCGGGATGTGAACAAGGAATTGTTTGATAAACGCCTGAAAACCGGAACGGAATACCGAAATTCCGAAGAGAATGTTTCCCGTGTTAATAAAGAACTCAACCAAGTCCTGAATCAAATGCAACAAACTAAGCAGGCGATTGCCGAGTCAGAGAATAAACTGACGGAATTGGGTACGCGCTTACGAAATGACGCTTTGACAGAAATGGGCAATGTCACAGGTGAAATTGCCCAGGTGAAAGAATCCATAACAAAACTTCAAGATCGTGTAAATCGTCTGGAAATCAAGGCGCCCGTTTCAGGCATTGTTAAAGGATTAAAAACCAATACCTTAAATGGGGTGATTCAACCCGGTGAAGAGATTATGCAAATCGTTCCGGAAAATGCCATGGAAGTTGAGGCGCAGATCAACCCCAAGGATGTGGGGAATACCCAAAATGGTCAAGCTGTTACGATAAAGGTATCTGCATATGATTATTCGCGGTTTGGAAGCATTCAAGGCAAACTTAAATCCGTATCCGCCTCAACCTTTCTGGATGAAAATAAAAAACCCTATTACAAAGCTTTCATCACGTTGGATCAGCTTTATGTGGGCAAGAATCCCAATGTGAATAAAATCGCTGTGGGCATGACCGTTCAGGCTGACATTCATACAGGGCAAAAGACGCTTCTACAATACCTGATCAGGCCGGTCTACAACGCGGTTAAATCATCCTTCACGGAGCGGTAGGGGGATGGGTTTTTAAAATTTCCCATTTTCCTAGAGACAAAACTGTTTTGATGGTTTTCTCAGAGAAGCTTCGGGTTCTGTATTATCATCGAGTTGATCAGGCAGAATCCTTTTTCAAGGCCCTATACAGGCGCTGTGCACAAAATTCGATGTATAATTTATTGCTTTCAGAATCCCGGATGAAGGCATTTGGATCCATAGCAATTGAGCCCACAATCGCCAAAACCAGAGTAATAACAAACTCCGGTTTTAATTTTTGGTCAATTTCACCCGTCTGTTGAAAATGCACGCAAGCATCTATCCAATTTTGAGATTCTTTTAGTAAAGTGAGACTAGCTGTTTGCTCAGTACTCGAATCCAAACGTTGCCAATTCACCATTCGAACGATATCCGGATTGCTTTTATAAAACAGAATACTTCTTGTAATCAATTCTTTAAGAAAAGGTTCAAGGGATTGATCCAAAGGTGGGAGGTGTGAATAAATAGACTTCCCTTCTTCAAAGATAGCCTGCTTCACCTCTTGCCATAGGTTTTGCTTGTTTTTGAAATGATGGAACAAAAGGCTATGGTTTACATCGGCTTTTAAGGCAATTTGCCCCATAGAAGTTCCGGAAAAACCTTTTTCTACAAATAGGGCCCGTGCCGCTTTTAAAATCTTTCTGCTTGTATCGTGCGAAGGGTTCTGGGCTTTAGGCGATGCTTTGGGGGCCATGCTTTATCCATTCTTTCTTTTTGTTATTCCAAGGTATCTTGCGACCTACTGCATAGGTGAGCATGGTACCAAGGAATAGCAAGCTCTTCAAGAACGAATAGAAATATCTTTTTTATAGCCTCTTGAGGTCAACAATTACTTCGTTCCCGACCCGTAAATGGTTGTTACCATTTGGATATAGCGTATCAACTGTCGTCAAAAACATATTGGCTTTTTTGTAGGCTTCTGCGTCTTGAGACGTTGTGCTTAAAACCTCCTGCGCCGCCAGATACATCGACCGGATCGTCTTGAAACTGCCGATTATTCCGGCTGCTTCTTGCAATTCTTTGAAAGAGGAAGCGATGGCCGGGATAATATCCTTCTCTCGCCGAGCTTCCCCTGAAACATGGCTCTGGCTATGAAGAAATCCTAAACTATGAACTGTCGTTGCACCCAAGCTGCCCATACCAAGATCTTCAAGCTTAAGGAAAAGAAGAGGTTCCTCCTGGTTCCCGACGTTGAGTTTGGCAAAAAGCAAGTGGGTGTAATCAAAAGGGAGCAATTTCAGGACACCTTCAGAAGGCTCAAAGCGGACATCAATCCCAAATTGGGATTCCGGACAACGACCGTTATGATGGCTTGAACCATGCAAACTAGGATCCCGGCGATAGGCGAAATTGCAGGATGTCAGCACAAAAGGCACTGTCTGGGGATCTTGATATCCCGTTGTCAATTTCACATAGTCAAGTAAGAAATTGGTGAGCCGATGGTTTGGGTCAACAATGCTAAAAGATCCCCGCTCAAAGAAATCATCTTGCTGTTTGGCGAGATCCGTCATTGCCCAACCGATGGCAATAATAGCAATGATTTGATTTTTACGTGTTGTGATATAATCCTGATCCGTACTTGAAAACCCCCACCGAATCAAATTGCTGGGCGCCCAGGAAGAAAGCACTGAATACTGGGCTTCTCCTAAGAAAGGCTCTAATTGAGGATAAATTTTCTCAAACAATCCTGATTTTGCAACATCATAATCATCCTCATAAAGAATTTTTTTAAGGACAGTGTGACCAGCATTGATCAAGTATTTCTGAACATCCATAGATAAAACATGGCTTATCTTTGGATGGGCATCCTGGATTTCATCCATTGAAAAAGACATTGATGAGGCAAAAGCAAGCACAACAACAAGCCTAGATAGGGTGGACTTGAAAGTTAGGTTCATTTTACGGGTTCCTTAATATATTGAATAGGTTTGTTTATAGACCCACTCCCTTTCCCTCCATAAATCTGGAAGGAAAGAGGAGCGGGTTTTGGGGTTAGGTCCCCTTATTAGCTCTTACAAAATTTTTCTATGTAAGTATCTAAAGACATGACTAAACTACTAAAGCGGCTACTACGAACTGAGCTCCCCAGTCTAGTGTAGGATCTGCTGTTAACAACTTGTTCTGCATTCTTGGCTAAATGGGTCTTTAATTTCACTAACTGCTCTTTGGTTACATGGCCTTCCAGGTTCTTTAAGGTATCTTTCCAAAAAATGAGCGCAGGCAAATGACCATAACTGGCAGAATTATCTCCATATTTATACTTCGCCTCTTGAGCATCACAACAATCTGTAAATTTTGTAAACAACTTCAGGACAAGTGTATTCATATCCGTTTCCACAGCCGTACTCGCATACCAACTCGTTAACCCTTCCCCATTAATTGTATATTTAGGAGAGGGAGACAGTATTTTCAATTGGGCTTGCGTGAACGCACACTCTTGGGCCGTAAGAAGAGAAAAATCTTCAAGCGTCAAGGTTACCTGGTCATCACATAACTTATGAAACTCTAGGCATCTTGGGATAAACTCAAGAATATTATCTTCTTTGCTTGTTGAAATCGTACTCCAAAGTTTTGAGACCACTCCGTCTCCTTGTTTCTTTTTCATAGCAATATCTTTAGATATAGCGTCCAAGAAATCTTGTGCTTCTCCATTTTGCATTTGCATAACGGCGCCTGTTTTGGAATCCTCATAAAAACGCTTTTGATAGAACATGAAATCAAGGTCAAGAACTTTATTGATAACAAATTCTTTTTCATACTTATCCAGTTGGTCATATTGGTTTGATTTTAAAGAATCAAGCTTAGCAAATATGGTCTTTTGAATCTGCATCAATGTGTCTTGA
This sequence comes from uncultured Candidatus Finniella sp., assembly GCA_964641635.1. GTDB lineage: Bacteria > Pseudomonadota > Alphaproteobacteria > Paracaedibacterales > VGCI01 > VGCI01. The sequence continues at coordinate 3,772 of CAZXMD010000097.1, forward strand.
TCAGGCATTTGAAAACCAAGACGTGTAACCATATCCGCAAAAGCTCCACCTTGAGTTACGCTAAAGGCCTTTCGAATTGCATAGTCTCTATAAACTTCTGTTGTGTCATCCAGTTTATCCATCCCCATTTCAAGCTTTGGGTTTATTCGAGCAAAGTAACGAAGTTGAGAAGATACAGCATTAATTTCACTAATACATTCCCTATAAGCAAGCTTCTCAGCGGCTGTTAACGTATTGTTCAAAATTGTAGCAACGCTCCCCGCTCCTGTATCAGCAGCTCTTGTATGAAGTGAGGGGACAATTCCTGTACCAAAAGAGTAGATTTCAAATGGACCGCCATAATTAATCTTCTCTTGTTTATAAACCAGGTTGGCAGGATTGTTGGCAACAGTTCCTCCATCCGACATAAGGTAAGTCCCACCATTTGTTAGCGTTTCCACAGCAGGAAAAAATGTCGGCGCTGAAGATGAACAAAGAACAGCTGTAACCAAAGGGGTTTTGTGTAATTCATCCTGATCATCAAACAGCCCGGTGCTTGAGAAAATGGCAGCCTCTTGCTTACTTTCATTCATTGCTACGATATAGATTGGCTTGTGAACATCTTGTAAAAGGGAATTACCAAAATGGTCAGTAAGTAAGCCCCGAAGACCTTCATTACCATAGGTGGCATATGTAAGCCCAATATCAAGACCTGGAGAAACCCTCCGCTTATGTTCATCAAAAATCTTGTAGCCATATCGTGCATAAAGCTTTGCAACGTCTGTGGCAGAGTAGTTTCTCGTAGAAAACAAACCTGCCGTAAGGATGGATCCGGTGGAAGTACCTGTACCTACATCAAACAAGTCTCTGATATAAAGGTATGGAGAACTTGAGTCTTTGTTCGCTGAATGGTTGATAATTTCTTCCAAAACAGCGAGTTCAATAATTGAAAACAACCCTCTAATACCACCACCATCAAGTTCCAGGATACGTCGGATTTCTTTATGCCCTGTAGCTTCAGATAAACTCTTTTGTACTGCAGTTTTAATCTCGCCGCACGGATGAAAAGTCACTGAGCCAGAGTCAGGGAACGCGTCTCTAACGACTTCCACATTTAAAGCCTTAGAAGGGGTTATTGTGAGTTTCTCACATGGCTTGGTTACTATATTAATTTCCACGTCCTGCCTTAAGGCGCTGTCGTCCATAGAAAGTGCGTTCGGTGTTGCAAAGCACAAAGTCAATGCCAAAATTGATACGGTTGATTTTAAATTTAAATTCATTTCACTATTTCCTTAATAATAAATGTTAAAAGTTATCTTTTGTATTTTTTATGTAAGCATAATTTTAAATAATTCAATAATTTGTTTTTAATTATTTAAAATTATTATATATAATTAGAAGTTTTTATTTTATTTTGTGTTTTTTTTATTAAATATATAGGGCAGGATGCGTCTTTAACAAAAGGCAAAGACTTCCCTTTCCCTCATTCAGTCCTGATTTTTAGGAGTAAAGGAGAGTTGGGGCGTTACCTTCCTCCCCCGAACACATCGGAGGAGGAAGAAATCCTAACTTGTTGTGAATTATTTAAAACTTAGTTCCAGAAGTAGTTCCAAGCAGACTTGATTGCCTCAACGACGCTCTTGCCAAAATAGTCACTTTCTACTTCTGTAGCAGGAGTAGTTGCCGTAACGCTCGGACTTGCTGGCGCAGACTCTTCAGTTTCGAGTGTTTTCTGCGCTACCGTTTCCCGGTGCTTTTCGATTGCATCAGCGGCTTGGACACCAACATTACCCATCATATGCCTGCCGATAAAGGCCCCAGTGTCTACATCAACGGCTGTCCCTGCATGAGCAAATCCTAAAAATGCCGGGGTTAAATGGATAACAGGATCCGAATCAATCCCATCTTCACTCTTGTTTTCAACCCTTACCAGATTGTCTTTTCCAAAAATTTCATTAACCTGGTTTGCTGTTGTATCACTGAACACCCGTGGGGATTCAAAAACAACCGTGTCTACGTTACCTTTGTTTTTAGGTTCTGATTTTATGGATGGTGCATAAAACCCGCTTCCGAATACGTCCATCTGAGATTGTGTAAGGTCAATATCAAGTGTTGATTCAGAAAGAATAAATGACTTTTCCAAATAATCAACACCGATGCCAAGCGTAGAGTCCGTTAACAGGTTTAAGGCATTCAACTGAGCTTTAGCAGCGCCTTTGCTGTGACCTGTAATTGTATATTGCAGGTCCTTTGTTGACTTGCCTAAAGTTTTTGCCCGCTCCAGAATGGCTTCCTTAATGTAGTTCCAAGAAGACAAATGGGTCTGCAAGAAACCATTGGCAACTTCCCCATCAACACCTCCAAAAAACTGGGCTGTAATGGCGCCAAGCTTGTTTGATTCATCGGCAGAAAAAAATCGTGTGATCGGGCTGCGGGAAAACCGGAAGTTTGTCATCCAGTCATTCCAATTGGTCATCTCTGTTCCGCGTGTTGCAATCACCACTTGGTCATCTTTAAACGCCAAAAGACCGGATACGCTTTCAACCTGATTATTTGCAGTACCTGTCGTACCGTTAAAGGCATCCAATATCCACCCCTCATTAATGAGTTTGTTGTAGATTGTTCTGTCACCTTCCGACCAGCCTGCTTTTTTATCAACAGCATAAGAAAATTTTGCAAAGTCTACAATGAGATCCGCAGGCAGTTTTTGGCTGTCCTGGTGCTGAGACACTTCTTGAGTGGAAAGGTCTATCGTCGTTTGACTCAAATCTTTTTCCACAAAGCTTTTATTGACATGCGTTCCAATTTTGAAACCAAATTCAGATGCAGTTTTTAAACCTCCATCCGCATAAGCTGCAACGCTAAAAATAATGACCGAAGCGCTTGTTAATAATACTGTCTTGCTCATAATCTATCTCTTTCCTTTTTCATTAAAAATGTTTCACCAAAAAAACTACTATCATCTCTCATAACACAAATAGTGATTAAAATACTTTTTACAATAAATAAAATTGCAGATATATTTAATTTTTAATATGCAAATTATTAAAAAATTTTAATCGCTATATGTATTATTATTTTTGATTCAAATAGCTTTCTAAAAGAGAAATTAACTGATCAGTCAATGTGCTGTCAACAGCTAATTTCAAAAAAATGCAAAAAACAAGGTTTTGTGCGCCTTTTATG
>CAZXMD010000098.1:0-6916 GCA_964641635.1 uncultured Candidatus Finniella sp.
GTGCAATATTGCTGATAGCGCCTGTGTATGGCGAGCAGTACGCCTCCTCAAATACGGCAGGCACGCCAAACCAGGCAAACAAAAAAGACCCTTCAGCCGCACCTCCGCCAACTCAAAAGGCGGATACGCCAGCAGTAGGCGAAGCAAAGCATTTAATTATGAACACTCAAAAAAGCGCCACTGACTCGGCAACCTCTGGAAAAGATGTTGAAGTGACCACATCAAAACAGATAGAACTGGCCAATCATGGAACCCAAGTGATTAATTTAAAACAGCCTGCAGGACAGGTTTTATTGACGGATACAAAAGTGGCGGACGTCCAATTGGTAACGCCATCAACCCTTTACGTTTATGGCCGTTCTCCGGGCAATACGGAAATCGTTGTGACAGGCCAGGATATGTTATCTGCTTATCGGTATAAAATTCATGTGGTGCCAAATTATCGTGAACTGGAAAATTTGATCGCAGGATTTGCGCCTTATGGTAATGTCAGGGTTCATTCCGTTCCCGACGGGCTCTTGCTCCAAGGGACCGTAGAGTCCGCAAAAGTTGCGGAAGATATCCGCTCCCTTGCGCAGCGCTATGTGGGTACTCAAGGAACCATTGTAAACCACCTTAAAATCAAGGGGTCAACGCAAATTAATTTGAGGGTGAAAATTGCCGAAGTGAAAAGAACCGTTGTGAATCAGCTAGGGATTAACTGGTCAACCTCTCCTATGCAGAACTTGCGGTTTGGGCTCTTTAGCGGGCGCCCAAATACAGTTCTTGATACATCTACGGGACTCCCTTTGAACTTCCTGCCCTCATCAAAATCTCCTTCACCAGGCAGTATCGGGGCGAATTTTCCAACAAAATTTGGGGGAACAGATTTTTCCGGCCTCATTGATGCCTTAGCTCAGGAAAACCTCGCAACGATTTTAGCCGAACCAAATTTAGTCACACGGTCGGGAGAGGAAGCCAGCTTTCTTGTAGGAGGTGAATATCCTTACCCGGTTTCTCAAGGATCAGGCTCAAACGTAACGGTCAGTATTCAGTTCAAGGCTTATGGTATCAGCCTTTCGTTCTTGCCTGTTGTTGTTGGGGATTCGATCAGTTTGCGCGTTCGACCGGAAGTGAGCGACCTTGATAATTCGATTACGGTTAAGGATCAAAATAAGAATGACATTCCTTCCATTCGAACCCGTCGGGCAGAAAGCACCATGGAAATGGCGAATGGGCAAAGTATGATTATGGCCGGATTATTGTCCGATCAAACATCCGGAAATATTGAGAATTTTCCAGGATTAGGGGACCTTCCCATCCTGGGAGCTTTGTTCCGCTCTGTCGAATATCGAAATGCAAAAACCGAGTTGGTTATTGTTGTAACGCCCTACATTGTGGAACCGATTGATAATCCGCAAGATATTATTATGCCAACAGATGGGCTGAAATTTGCCAAATTGCTGGATATGATCTTGTTCCAAAGAATTAATGAGCCAACAGGGGCATCTCCTTGTCCGGCTCTCATTGGTAATGCAGGCTTCTATTTTTAATGGTGAAATAACATGATGATAAGAATGAATTGTTACCAATTGATAGGTAAATCAGCTTTGGCCCTTTTGCTATCCTTTACTCTGATAGGATGCGAAGTTCCCAATAAATCTGAAGTCCCTATGCCCGAAAAACCGTATGAACTTCAGCATGATTCGAAGATACTGGCTCTTCATTTTCATAAGCATCGTAGCAAACTATCTGCAAATGAGCAGGCGCGTCTTTTATCAGCTCTTCAGCCTTATGGGCCTGGTAAAATGTCAATCCATATTACCCTTCCTAGTGAAAGCTCGAGCCTTGCGAAGCATCGTTTAAAAGATATCATCCGAATAGCCTTGCGGGCGGGTGTTAAAGCAAAGCAGATCCACCGGAGTGACAAAGTCCCTCCGGCAACAGGGTCTTCTGTCGAGATTATCTTAGATACATATCGGGCCATTGCGCCTCGTTGTCCAAATTGGTCAACCGCTTATGGCACAGGCTATGGTCGAGGGCAAACCAGTAATTTTGGGTGTGCAACAGCATCAAATTTCTTATTGATGCTTGATGATCCGATTATTCTGTTCAAGGGAGAGCGGGCCCTCAGTCGTGATGGCGCCAGAGATTCTTTGGCGATTGCCGATTATCGCGCTGGTAAAGATAAGGGACAATGGTTAAAAGTTGATAAGTCAGGTACATCTGGTTCTTCCGCAGGTTCATCTGGCTCCTCTAGTGCGGGAGGCTAATGACGATGAATCAATTTGAGTATGACAGCTACGATGTCGTGTGTTTTACGCAAGATGACGCAACGAACACTGCTATGGTCGAAGCAATTTCCCGTTTAGGGGATGTTCAATTTAAAATTTATTCAGGCGATGTAACACGCGCGGCTGAATATACAAAATCATCTGCCCGCGCCAAGGCCTTGTGCGTGGATTGCAGCAAGCGGGACTTATTGATCTCCGACGTCGAAGAGCTTATGGAGTTCTGTCCCCCCGACACAAACGTTATCATCTTAGGTGAAAGAAATGATGTCAGCATCTTTCGAGATCTGATGAAACTAAACATTTCAGATTATTTGGTGAAGCCTGCCAGTGCGGATATTTTAACACGCTCTTTGAGCTTAGCCTTAAAACTTGAAACAAATGAGAGTCTGGCAAAAAAGAAACGTTCGGGTAAAGTTATCCTCTTTTTAGGTACCGTTGGCGGAGCTGGCACAACAACTTTAGCTACGAATACAGCAACAGTTCTAGCCAGCGAAATAGGTAAGAAAGTTGTTTTGATTGATGGAGATTTCCAGTTTGGCAATGTGCGGACCCTCCTGGATTTGCCCGCATCCCACGCCCTACATGATGCGTTAGAAAGCCCTGATCGTATTGATGATGTTTTTCTTGAGCAATCTATGGGCGTTTATGGAGAGCGCTTGCGTGTAATAAGCGCCGAAGAGCCATTACATGAAAATATTGAAATGGATCAGGAACACCTTGCAAACCTGGACCAGCTCATGGAGCTTATCACAACCAAATTTCACTATGTCATCATTGACTTATGTCGTCATCATCCCCTGATGTGGCGATATTTTAATCGGTATGCAAGCACAGTTTTCTTTGTCAGCGGATTAAATATTACATCTCTTAGAGATACTTTACGAATATCCAGCGTTTTAATGGAAGAAAAAGATTCTAAAACCCATTCGGTGATTCTCAACCACACCCGCGAGAAAGAAACCATTAACCTTGATCGTTTTGAGGAATTGTTGGGCCGCAAGGTTGATATTGAGGTAAGCTATAATCCAATGGCTGGCGAAGCTGCAGACTTAGGGGTTCCTTTGGCGATTAAAAACCAGGGGTATCGAGCGGACATTGAAAAAGTAATCGAAGTCATCACAGGGGTGAATCTTCGAAAAAATCAGGCTCCATTTTTGACAAAAATTGCCAAAAGTATCATGGGGCGGTAGGACTTTCTTCTAATTTTCACAAACTTGCAAGGGATTCAATATGTTAATCTCTTGTGAGTTTGTGACGCAATTGCTACGATCCCCCCATGAATGATGAAGATTCTTTGAGCGCCCGTTTGCGGCGTTATGGTCAGGTGTCCACCGCTGTGGGGGGGTTAGCCGCCCGTTTGGCTGGCCAAAAATTCTTGAACCTGGAGATTAACCCGACTTCCCATGCGCAAGGCCTCACCGCCGTATTGGGTTCTCTTAAAGGCCCCTTAATGAAGGTTGCGCAGTTCCTTGCAACCGTGCCTGGGGCCTTGCCACCCGAATATTCTGAAATGTTCTTATCGTTACAAATGAATGCTCCGGCTATGGGGTGGGCTTTTGTTCGACGGCGGATGGCAAGTGAACTGGGGCCTGACTGGCAGAACCGTTTCCTGGAATTTTCCATGGAAGCCACCGCTGCCGCATCACTCGGGCAAGTCCACCGGGCCAAACATAAAGACGGCCAGGATTTGGCCTGTAAACTCCAATATCCTGATATGGCATCTATTATTCGTGCTGACTTGAGCCAGCTCAAGATGGTGTTGTCCCTTTACGAAGCTTGGAGCAAAGCGCTTGATACCGCCGAAGTTCAAGAAGAAATTGCCTTGCGGTTAGAGGAAGAATTGGATTATCACCATGAAGCGCAAAACGTTGCTATCTATCAAAGAATCTTTGCTGATGCCAAGGAAATGCTTGGTGTCCATATTCCTGAAGTCTTTCCTGACCTTTCAACAAAACGGCTGTTAACCCTCTCCTGGATGGACGGGCAGTCGCTCTTAACGAAGACAGAAAGCCCCCTGGAGGACAGAAATGTTCTGGCCCGGCGGTTGTTTATGGCCTGGTATTATCCCTTTTACCACTATGGCGTTATTCACGCAGACCCCCATCCCGGCAATTATACGGTTCGCTCTGATGGAGAGTTGAATCTCCTTGATTTTGGGTGTGTACGCATTTTTCCTCCTTCTTTTATCCATGGCGTTATTGATCTCTATCGGGCTCTTCAACATAATGACCAAGACCTTGCTGTTCATGCTTATGAAGCGTGGGGCTTTAAGAACTTAAATAAAGAAATGATCGACATCATAACGCAATGGGCGCGCCTTCTCTACGGCCCTCTCCTTGATGACCGTGTGCGCCCCATTCAGGATGTTCTGGATGGAAGCCTGGGGTGGGAAACAGCTACCAAAGTCCATGAGGAGCTGGAGCGTTTAGGTGGTATTCGTCCCCCCAAAGAATTTGTCTTTATGGACCGTGCAGCTGTCGGCATTGGGTCGGTGATTATGCGCCTTAAGGCCGAACAAAACTGGCATCAGCTGTTTGAAGGCTTGATTGAGAATTTTGACGTGACAGCCGTCCAGCAACGCCAAGCGGAGATTTTTAAAAAACCTTAAATAATAATAGGTTACAGTTCTTTTGCTACCATGCTATTAGCCTTGGTTTTTGTATCGCAAAAATTATCAATATTGCAAATGAACCGGCCTAGAATTTATTTTTTCATTACCAGAGCATAACTGCCCGGGGCGGCTTCTAAGATCCGATCAGGAAGTAAGGATCGAGCCGGAACTGTTCCTCCGCTTTGTTCACCTAACCACCGACGCCATTCTTTCCACCAGGAGCCTTTATGTTTTTTCGCACTTTTAAACCAGTCCTCCGCTAATTTTGGGAGAGAATCCGCCGTCCAGAAATGATATTTGGCGTGGTCGGGATGGTTGAAAACGCCCGTAACATGACCAGAAGCGCTTAAAACAAATTTCCTGGGGGAGGTTTTGGCCATTTGTGTCAAAGGATAGACGGACCGCCAGGGCGCGATGTGGTCCTCATGCGCCCCCATGATAAAGAGAGGCGCTGATATTTTACGAAGGTCAATAGGTGTTCCTTCGATCATTAGACCTTTGGATGTTTTCAGGCAATTCTCGATGACTATTTTGCGCAAATAAGAATGGTGCATCTGAGGTGGAAGTCGTAAAACATCACATGCCCAATATAACATGTCAAACGGGAACGCTTCTTGCCCAAGAAGATAATGGTTCACATCTGAAGACCAGATCAGGTCATTAGCCCGCAGTAAATTAAGGGCTTGAATCATATACTGCTCTTCCAGATATTTCTGTTCCTCATTCTTTTCTTCTTGTTTATTGTGAAAGCGATAAATTCCCAGTTCATCAATTTTGCTGGAATCAAAGGGTGTCGCTAAAAAGGTTGCACTTGAAATGCGCCTGTCTTTTTTTGCTGCCAAATACCCCATTAAACAGGCGAGAAGGATTCCTCCGGTGCAATATCCAACTGTGTTAATTTCTTTTTGCTCCGTGATCTCACAGACCTGGTCAAGCGCTTCTTTCAAGCCATCCAGGACATAATTTTCGATCGTTTTTTTCGCATGCTTTTTATCTGGATTCACCCAGGACACCACAAAAACGGTAAGGCCAGACTCAAGCGCCCAACGGATAAAAGAATTATCCGTGTTCAGGTCAAAAATATAATATTTATTACTCCACGGCGGCACCATAAGTAACGGTCGCCGGGCAACCTGCTTCGTGAGAGGCTCATACTGAATGAGCTGAAGCAAACTGTTTTGAAAAACAACTTTTCCAGGTGTGCTTCCAAGACTTTTACCTAATTGGAAGGCCATTTTTGCCTTTATGGAAGTATGGTTTTGATCATCTTGGGAAGACGCCAGACTAATGAGTGGTTGGTTTGTTAAAGACAGCGCTTCAACGAGGTGATGTGTATAAAAGGTTAATTTCCGGCTAATGCCAGGATTGAGCCGAACCATCTGGCTGCCCGCTTCTTTTAGAAACTGCACATTTAAGAGGTACGATTGTTGAAGCAGGAAAAAGAAGGGATTTTCGTCCCATACGGGTGTTTTTGCGGGCAAAGAATGCTCTATTTTCACCTCTTTTTTTTTCTGGCACCGCTCAAGTGTTGAGTGTAAGAAAGCCGGAACATCCACCAAATGAGGGATGCCAGCTTCCGGACTATCAGCCTGTTTGGAAAGTTTTTCCATGGATTTTGCAAAAGTACGCGTCACGCCTTCAGGATTGAATAGGGACTTATCCAGCCAGGGCGAAGGAGGCGCTCCAGAATCTTGCATGTATTGAGCAATTTTCTTTTGACTTTCAGCCGCAATCGTTTCCCAGGTCCCTTTCCATTCGCCGGAAGTTCCAAAAGAATGCCCCGTAGGGGGGAGAAACTTAAATTCCTTTGGTTTCTTTGCCATTGTGATATGCTCTAAAATAGGGTTACATATGTTTAACATAACGATAAAAGATTAATAAAATGGTAAAAACCCCCTTGATATGGATTGTTTTTCTTCTGTGCGCCTGCACAACAGACCCCATTCCGGATGAGGACTTTGAAGGGCCAACAACCAATTTTCCTCTCCTTGGTCATGTGCCTGACCGCCCAGAACTTCCTGAGCCTGATTCT
>CAZXMD010000099.1:0-6794 GCA_964641635.1 uncultured Candidatus Finniella sp.
AAGCACTGCTGGAATGGGATTCTGACACGGACAGCAATTGGGATAACAAAAAAAAACGAAAAAGATGAAAAAGAAAGAGAGGAACAGGACGAAAGGAGTTAAAAAAGACGAAAAACAATGACTTATATCATCGAGAGGAGCTATAGCTTTAGCGAAGGCGGACAGCGTGGCGATTGTATGTATTCATGCTGATTTTCCTAGTTAAAAATGCATGGATTGCCGCGCACCGCAGACGCTTACAGGTTTTTTGGCGCTCTGCAATGACAAAGCCTACTTTGATAATCATCATTCATTATGCTGCTGAGGGGATTATTCAATAAAACCCCCCTTATGGAAGAGGTGACACGAAGTGTCGAGTGAGGGGTGAAAATTATAATATCTTTGATTGCTAAACGGTATTAAGAAATAGCAAAAGCTGTGAAGATAGGTTTTGTGGATTGTTGTGTCATCCACTTTAGCCTATGGCTTTGGCTCGACACCTGAAAATTGTGCAGTTTATTGAATTATAATGATTATTTTTTTATTGCTCATTTGTTCATACATCTCATGTGCCTTCACGGTAAAAATGGTTTGGAGTCGGAGAGACAATAAAGTCATAAAAAAACCGGAGAACTCTCCGGTTTTTTGTTTATTTAATTTTTGTCTCTTTAAACAAGACATGCTTTCGTACAACAGGATCATATTTTCGAAATTCGAACTTTTCCGGCTTCTTGCGTGGATTTTTTTTTGCCACGTAAAAGAACCCCGTATCTGCGGTGCTGAGCATTTTAATTGCTATCGTTGCTGCTTTTGCCATAACTAAAACTCCTAAATAATAAGGTGGGGAATAAATATCCCCACCATAACCTATTAACGTTTGGAGAACTGGAAGCGGCGACGCGCTTTGCGTTGACCATACTTCTTCCGTTCAACAACACGACTGTCACGTGTTAGGAACCCACCATGCTTTAGAACAGGACGCAAATCGGGCTCAAAACATGTCAAGGCTTTGCTAATGCCGTGGCGAATAGCACCTGCCTGGCCGGATAATCCACCCCCGGAGACCGTACACCACACATCAAACTGACCCATGCGGTTTGCAGCTTCCATAGGCTGCGCAATCAACATCTGCAAAACAGGGCGTGCAAAATACTGCGGACTCCCGCGGCCATTGACAATGATCTGACCTTTTCCAGGCTTTATCCAGACACGAGCAATCGCATTTTTACGCTTTCCTGTTGCATAAGAACGTCCTTGAGCATCAATTTTAGGAACGATGGGTTCATCAGCTGCTTTTGCTTCCACACTCTTTATGGGAGCTGTTTCATGAACAGCAGACTTCAAATCTTCGAGGGCAATTTTGTCACGTGCCACGCTTATATACTCCTTTTATTCTTTGAATTCAGGGCCGCAACATCCAAAATCTCAGGGTTTTGACCTGCATGAGGATGGGTCGCGCCAGCATAAATTTTCAGGTTCCTCATGATTTGACGACCCAAAGGACCGCGGGGAATCATGCGCTCAACGGCTTTTTCAATGACGCGCTCTGGGTGTTTACCCTCAAGAATTACACCTATAGCACGTTCCTTAATGCCACCAGGATACCCTGTGTGCCAGTAAAACTTTTTATCTTTTAGTTTGTTTCCTGTGAGCTTAACTTTTTCCGCATTAATAATCACTATGTTGTCACCACAATCGACATGCGGGGTAAATTCAGGCTTGTTCTTTCCCCGTAGAATGTTGGCTGCAACGACAGCGAGACGACCCAGAATAAGGTCTTGTGCGTCAATAAGATGCCACTTTTTTTTTCACATCAGCTGGTTTTATAGAGAACGTTTTCATCGTATTTTTCTATCCATTGTTATATCACCATAGTTTATGGTTTTAGGACATATAGGTCTTTTCGTCAAGCCTAAAATACTATAATTTCCAATGGGCCTAAGGCAATGGTATCATAATGCCACGTTTTTTCCAGTCACAAATTTTCAAGGAGACTGATGCAGAAAAGAACCCCCCCCTTGTCCTAGCAAAAAAGGGGGGTGTTATTAATTTGTAACGCTAAAATTTCTATGCTTAAGTGCCCCGGCGTAGAAACGCGGGAATTTCTAACATATCAAGCTCTTCCTGATCTTCTTTCTCGACAATTTTCGTGAGCTCAGGTTGGGGCTGGAGTGTTTTTGCCCTTGAAACGCCCGTAAATCTTTCAAACAACGATGTCGGGCGGCGACGTTCCTCTGTCTCAGTAGGCTCCGAACGAGGTGCCTGTTCCATAGGTTTTACTGTCGGAGAATCAGAAACGGCTGATTCAATGGGACGAGTAGCCAAAGTTTCTGACTCATAGAAAGGCTCTGGAGATTTTGGTTCAAAAACAAACAGATCGCCCTGGTCATTTCTCTTGTCATCTTGGGGGCTCTTTTCTTGGGCGTTTCCTTCTTTACTTGAGGGTTCTTCAGCCTTAGAAGCAATATTTTCTGATGCTTCTGTTTCTGCCAACTTTTCACTTCTAATCGCGTCTGCAATTGCGGCAAATGCTCCCGAATCAGGCGCTTTTTGGTCTCCAGGTCCGAAATAAACGCTATTGGTAGAGGCTGGTTCGCGTGAAGCCGCTGCCGCAGCAAGGTTAATGGGACGCGCCATTACGGAAGGAGCTGTCCCCGTAGAAGAAGCTGCTTGCGTTTGCGGCTGAAGGCCCCCGATACCCGTTGCGACAACAGATACACGGATTGTTCCGTTGAGTTTCTCATCAAATGTGGATCCAAAAATTATGTTTGCTTCAGGATCAACTTCATCCCGAATACGGTTTGCTGCCTCATCAACTTCATACAAAGTCATGTCATATCCACCGGTGATATTGATCAAGACGCCTTTGGCGCCTTTCATAGAAACATCATCCAACAATGGATTGGATATGGCTGCCTCTGCAGCATCTAGGGCGCGCCGATCTCCTTCGGCTTCGCCTGTGCCCATCATAGCCTTACCCATCTCCGCCATCACGGCCCGAATATCCGCAAAGTCAAGGTTGATAAGCCCTGGCATCATCATTAAATCTGTCACGCCCCGAACGCCTGAATACAAAACATCATCCGCCATCTTAAAGGCATCTGCGAAGGTCGTCCGCTCATTCGCAATTCGAAACAGGTTCTGGTTCGGAATAATAATCAGCGTATCAACGTATTGCTGTAACTCTTCAATGCCACGCTCTGCCGTTCGTGAACGATGGGTCCCCTCAAAGTGAAATGGCTTTGTGACAACGCCAACCGTTAAAATTCCCTCTTCCCGGGCCGCCCGTGCAATGACAGGGGCAGCGCCGGTTCCGGTGCCACCTCCCATGCCGGCCGTAATAAACACCATATTGCTGCCTCGCAAGTGTTGAAGGATTTCCTCATGAGACTCTTCCGCCGACGCACGGCCTACATCCGGTTTGGAGCCGGCGCCCAACCCTTGAGTCACATGAAGGCCTAACTGGATCTTGTGACTTGGCTCAACCAAGGAGCCGCTTAAAGCTTGAGCATCTGTATTGGCCACAATAAATTCAACGCCCTCTAACTTAGCGCGAATCATGTTGCAAACGGCATTACCACCCGCGCCACCGACGCCAATAACTGTAATCCTGGGTTTCAATTCTAAATTCTCAACGGTCATCCTCAAATTCCTTTATCCATCTATTTTACACTAGCCAAAACTTAGTAAAATGTTAGTCGGAATTCAAAAGAATATCCACCATAATTTTTTAGCCCACCTTAAGAGCTTTTAGGCACGAAAAATCAATCTAAATCCCTTGAATTTGTTCGCAACATGAACCAAAGCCGTGTGTGGCTGAAGAACCACACTCCTGAATTTTCTTCCCTCCTCCCAACAGTATACCGTTAACAAGATAGACAGAATTTGGTACATGTGTGAGTTGTGATAAAAAATGGTTCAGGTAACTCAGGTTGCCTAAAATTATAATTTGAAAGGATTAAAGTAATGAAATTTAACATGAAAAATGTGGTAAGAGGTGTTGCAATCACCTTAACCGCAATAACAGGCGCTGAAGCCGCTTACGAAGGTGGCTATTATGATAACGGCTATACAGCCGCCACTCAAAACAGCACCATCGTTACCGAACGCCGTGTCACAACCGTTGCTTCTGAAGCCCAAGCCAATATGGTTTTGAGCCAAATTTCAGAGCGTTTAGATTCAAATACAGCGCCAGCTGGGACATCATTTTCTCTTTTGCCTCAAAGCGGGGGAAATGCCGGTGCGTCAGACCATCGCGGCAGCGTATGGGCGCGTGCAGGTATTGACCATATGGATGAGAGCAACATCACGAGACTTGGTGGGTGGAATGCCAACTTGTGGACCCTTGCTATCGGATATGACCATAAAATTAATGATAAAGTCCTCCTCGGTGCTGCTTTGACTTACAGCAATCTCAATGGGTCAACAAAGTTCAACAATGGTAACATGCGTGATAATGCTTATGGCTTAGTGCCTTATGTTGCCTTTAAAGTTTCACCTTGCTTTAGTATTGACGCAATGGTCGGTTACAGCCGCGTTAACAAGAAGCGCGATCGTGGAACAGCAGCCTCCAATACTGACAATGCTTTGTCAGGTACGAAAGCGACCAGCTCTCCAAAGTCGGATCGTTATTTTGCAGCGTTATATGGTAACTATAAGCACCATGTAAACCGTTGGAACCTTTTGGCACGCCTCGGTTACATGTATGCAACAGATCGTCAGAAGTCTTACAACGAAACAAATGGCAATCGGGATACAGCGACTGGCGCATACAGTACGAGGAACTATTCAGGGATTACGAACAGCGTAAACCGGGCTTCTCTACGTTTGCAAGCTGGATATAAGGCTTCTCCAACTGTTGAGCCGTATGCCTTCTTGACATATGCGCTTGATTTTGGTGCTACAAAAATGAAGTTTAATGATTCAGCATTGACAGACGCTTTTGGTAATCCAGACACTGCTTACGTTTCAC
Organism: uncultured Candidatus Finniella sp.; assembly: GCA_964641635.1. Classification (GTDB taxonomy): domain Bacteria; phylum Pseudomonadota; class Alphaproteobacteria; order Paracaedibacterales; family VGCI01; genus VGCI01. The sequence continues at coordinate 4,952 of CAZXMD010000099.1, forward strand.
CTAACAAGCGCCGCTCCAACAATACGTTTGGTGGTGGTTTGGGATTGAATGCAAACCTTGGCAACAACTGGGGTTCAAGCATTGAAGGCTCTTACATGCAAAGTAAGAAGTTCAAAAATCTCGGTGGTTGGTTGCGTGTTAGCAAGAAGTTTTAAGCGTTACTTACCTTTAAGAAAAGAAAGGGCAGTGCTTTGCACTGCTCTTTTCTTTTTAGGGATTTTCTCCCTGTTCTTGGTAAGTTGCCAAGGTTCGTTAAAAGACCATCTGACAAACCTTGCTTCAAATTCTGAATTGAACCAATCTGTTATATTAACAAGTGACTCCTATACTCTTTTAGGGTGGGGAAAAAACAAAAACACCTCTCACGTCAATATATACATTGAGGGGGATGGACAATCATGGGAAGATCCATGGACAATTTCAACTGACCCAACGCCGCCCGATCCTGTTGGATTCAAGCTTGCCCTTGCCGATTCGCGTTCAGATTCAATTCTTTATTTTGCGCGTCCTTGCCAATATATTATGGACAAACGGTGCACGCCTTTGGATTGGACATCTGATCGTTTTAGTAAGCAAATAATTGACGCGTACCACCAGGCCCTTCAGCAAATAAAAACATCCTGGGATGTGAAAACCTTTACGATCCATGGCTATTCCGGAGGCGCAACGATTGCCCTGCTTATTGCCGCTTCCCGTTCGGATGTTACGTCCATTGTAACTTTTGCCCCCCTTCTTGATCCCGTTCAATGGACAAAACATCATAACTATTCTCCTCTTTCGGGATCCTTATCTCCCTTGAATTATGCGCTGGAACTCAGCCTCGTTCCCCAAACGCATTTTATAGGACTTGAAGACCGGCAAGTTCCCTATCTCGTTTCGTCTAGCTATTTTGCCGCTATCCCACAATCATCGGTCAATTTGGTTCACCGGATCCCCGGACTCACTCATTATTCTGATTGGCCAGGATTTTGGAAATCTTATATACTCAAACAAAAATAAGTTTATGTTTATGGTAAGGCAGTAGTGATTGCCTCCCTTAATAGCTTTAGAAAGATTGTCAACGTTCATGAGGCAAAATAAAAATACAACATGGCATTTAAGTCGAATAGGCATGATTCTAGGGTGCTTATTCTTTATCGCTCCTTTATGCAATCTGCCACCCACGCGCTTTGGATATTATAACCAGATTGAAACTTGCCTTATTGCCTTTTGGACACTTTCTGCAGTTGTTTGTTTGTGGATTTATTTCTTGAGAAAACAATATCCGCGCCTAGTCTGTCATACGCTCAGACTCCCCATTGTATGGGGGCCTCTTCTTCTAGGAATGCTCACACTCCTCATCTCTCCTTTTCATGTTTTACCTTTCCGTGATTTTACGGGTGGTTCTCCTCATATTGCTGAAGGAGCCCTAACATTTATCGCTTCTGGTGTTTTAGCGATCAATCTTTCGATTTTGACACGCATCGCTGCTTACCGAAAAATAATTTTTACCACAGCCCTTCTGGTTGGCCTTACGATAAGCACACTTACTATCCTTGGATCCATGGAATCTCCTTTTCTGAGTTGGCAATACTGGCAGTGGGCCCCTTATTTCTTTCCCGATTACCTCTCATTTATCGACATAGCCCTTGCTGCCTTATATGTCTATATACGCAAAGACTTGAAGAGCACTTATCTGACCGATGTTATTGCTTTCAGTCTTTTTTCTCTTATCGCCTACTATGCCAGCAATAAAAGCTTGAGCTATGGCATCATTCTGTCCGTCATCTCAGTAATGGGGATTTGGCTCTTTCCGCTCACCTGGAAACGCAACCTGCTTCACCTCACTTTCTTTGGCTTATCT
>CAZXMD010000100.1:0-6766 GCA_964641635.1 uncultured Candidatus Finniella sp.
TCTTCTTGACTGATTGGCAATTAGAGAACCTCTCCCACAAGGGGAGAGGTAAAGTGCACGCTTGTATTCAGTACCTCTCCCCTTGTGGGAGAGGTCGCGAGGAACGAGCGGGTGAGGGGTGCCATAGAGGAGCCTACACCTGCATGGGAGGCGGGGGGTGCTTCGACTTAAGGTCAAGTTTTCTGAAGGCGCCAATAAAGGCGGGCTCTTCCTCTTCCACCATGTCCACGATGGGGACACCTTTCGGAAGGGATTCCTTTTCAAACAGGCCACAATTTTTTCCCTGCAATTCTAGAACCTGTAAAGCGATATGCCATTTATTCCCATTAAAAGCACGCCAGTAGATGGCGTTCAGTTTTTTTAAAACGGCATCCTGGGTAATCTGTGTCATCATCATTCTCCTTTGTTGATTGATTAACAGGGAGAGTTTTAAGGAATGCCCATAGAATTTGTCAAATTTTCATCTTGCCCATCTCAGGTTGCCCATCATGGTTTATAAAATCGATAACCTGAATTATGGATTAATTCAACGTAAACAAGCAAAAAATCAACAGGTAAAAGTATACTTAACGACGAGCAGATTTTTAGCCTTTATCATCTTCTTTCCCAAACCGGCCAAGGATTCACCTTGAAAAACGATTAGTTATATGTAATCATTATATGCAAACGTCACTATGTGTGCTATATTCATATAATCAATACATATGGGGTGGTTTGTGATATTAGAGTTTTTGAATCAATTAACACAGTCTGGCTATCGAATCTTCTCGAGGGAAGATGCGCGAGAAGTTGTGCATGCCTTAGGTTTGAAGGATACTTCAGTCAATTATATTCTTAAAGCACTCATTACGAGGAAGGCAATTCGTCCCCTATTCAAGGGTAATTATATTGTCGAAGATAATATCTTATCAGGCGCCCCCTTGCATAAGTTTGAAATTGCCATGTATTTAGCAAAGGGGGGTGCGGTCTGTTGTTGGTCAGCTATGGCTTATCATGAGCTGACCGATCAAGTTCTCTCGACAGTCTATGTATATACCCCTCAAGCAAAAGGGAAGAGTCGCTCCGTTTACCAATATAAGGTTGAGGGATATGACTTTTTTCTCATCCAAACTAACCCAGAGAACTTATGGGGGATTGAGCGCCGTGCTGTTGGCGAAACAAAGGTTCATATAACGGATTTGGAACGGACACTTATCGACGGTTTGATGCGGCCTCAGTATTGTGGTGGGTTTAGAGAGGTGTTGAGTGCCTTTGAAATTGCAAAGGATCGAATGGAAGTAGAAAAGCTTGTGGAATATGGGAAGAGATGCCCACATGTTATTCAAAAGCGGCTTGGATGGATTTTAGAGCGACTTCCAGTTGCGACTTCAGTCTCTCTAGAAATCGCGGCGACAAGCTACTACGATAAGCTTGATCCTGCGGCACCTCGACGAGGTAAATACAATAAGAAATGGATGCTGGTGGAAAATTTTTGATGGATAACTCTCCTTTACGCAGACAAGTCAGTAATATTAAGAAGGCTACAGGCCTGGGTTGGGATATTATTGAACAAGACTATGTTCTCTCTTGGGTTCTCTTTGGGATTTCAAAGATAGAAAACCTTAAATCCACACTCGTTTTTAAGGGAGGAACGGCCCTAAAGAAATGCTACTTTGGAAACTATCGTTTCTCTCAAGATCTTGATTTCTCTGTCCAAGGAGCGCATCCCAAAGGAGACGAACTTCTTTCTCTGCTCACAGAAGCTTGCCGGCTAGCAGCTGATGCTGCTGATACGATTGAGCTTCAATGTAAAAGGTATGCAGTGAAAGTCCCACACCCGGAAGAACAAGAAGCTTTTGAAATTCGTGCCCAGCTCCCATGGCAAAGGGAGTTTCTTACGGTTGTAAAAGTTGAAGTGACGACACGAGAACATGTGCTTCTAAAACCAATAGAGAAATCTATTATCCATGGCTATGGCGAGAGTCTTGAAGGAACTATTTTCACCTATCAACTTGAAGAGATCATCGCTGAAAAGGTCAGAGCCATCCTGCAATTTGCGAAGAAATTACATGAACGAACTTGGGCGCGCTCTCGCGTTCGTGATTATTATGATTTGTGGCGCATTTTTCATGAGTATGGAGAACAGATTGATAAAGCAGCGCTGCCAGCCTTGGTAAAGCAAAAGTGCGCGAACAAATCCATTAAGTTCGACTCTGTAGAACAACTATTCCAAAGTGTACTCACAGAGCATCTCGTGGAATGGAACAGATGGTTATCTTCCGTGGTTCCAAATCTTCCTGAGAAGGATACTGTTATCAGCGAGCTGAAGGTGCAATTGGGGGAGATTTTTGGGTAAGGGGAAGTTTTTCTGGGTGAAAAACGGATAATATTTGATAAGAGTTGCATCATCCTGGTGACAATATGGTGACAATTTATTTGAGGTGGAAAAGGTCATTCCCGTGTAAACCACAGGATAAGTGGCGCGCCCGAAGAGAGTCGAACTCCTAACCTCCAGATTCGTAGTCTGATGCTCTATCCAATTGAGCTACGGGCGCAACGCTTTAAAAAACTAACGGATCTAGGTCTGACATGCAAGTAAAAATTAAAAAGGGAACAGGATTTATCCTGTTCCCTTTTTATAGGTTAAATTTGTGGAGAAGAGAGTTGTCCTCTAAAACAACCCTACCTTATCAAAGGAGACTTCTCCGGTGCGGCCCATGAAGCAGAAGTCTTTTACGTCATTTTCAACTTCTTTTTCATCGATGCTGATCATGACCTGCATCTCATGGGGACGTAAAATCTGTGTCGCCCCCGCGAGATGGGCCGTTGAACTCTCGGATAAGGAACCTCCCCGGACACTTTGGACTTTGCCTTTTAGGACGCGTTTCTCCCCAACCAGTTTGATGCTGGCCGTATCGCCCGGTTTAACCTTATTGAAGTACCGTTCATGGATTGATGCGTCTACAAAGACTTTGGAGCAGTCCACCATCTCGACAAGCGGCTTCTTGGTATCAACATGAGCCCCCTTAGCGCTGAAAACACGCCAGGTTACGCCGTTAAAGGGCGCCTTGACGACGGCTTCAGACATTTTCTTAAACCGCTCCTCTTCCAGGGCAACGGCTTTTTTAATGGCTTCTTCTCGGATCTCGGCCTCACGGATTTTACTATCCAGGTCATGCTGGCGCATCGTAACGTCATCAATGCGTTGCTGTTGGTAAGGAACGTCTGTCCGCCCGTCCGTATTGATAAAGATGCCGTTTTGTAAGGATTTTAGCTGCGCCTGGAGACGCTCAATATCAAGCTTGGTTTGCTGCGCGCTTTTTGTGGCGCGCTCCGCATTAAAGAAGGCCGTGTCGGCCTGGTTCTCGGCGACAACACCCTTTTTAAAGAGCTTTGATTTTCTTGAATATTCTGCTTTGCTCTCCGAGATTGTGTCGCCCCGTTCATCAAGATGCTGTTGAGCACGCTTGATGTCAATTTTTAAGCGTTCCTCAAGAGAGGCCGAGTAGTCCTTAAAGCTCTTAAGCAAATCCGCTTTGACGATCTCCAGCTTTTCTTTTTCCTGCTTCATCGCGTTAATTTTTTCCTGGATACCTTTCATTTCGGTGCTCATGTCATCCAGGCGCCAGCGGTCAAAACGTTGATTTTCTACAACCCCAATCACGTCTCCGCCTTTAAGTTCCGTTCCCATAACGGGAGGGGAATCTTTTAAAATACCGTCAATCGGGGATGTAATGGCAATGACAGGTGCGCTGACAATGGCCGTAATGCTGTAGGTGTAGAACAGGTGAGGCAAATAGACAAAGCTAATGATAAGCAATAGAGCCCCGGCAAATGTAATTCTCGCAATGTGCCCTAAGGATAGCTTCATGGTTTGCTCCTCACATAAAAATTCTTACACATAGTTAAAGAATAGGTTTTAATTATTGATATTTGGTTAATGACACAGAAAAATTTATATGAATAATTACATAATTATAGAAAATATGCGTTGTAAGTTTATAGAGGGCTAAATGAGAGAGTTATCGCACTGGCGCTAAAGGCTGTTTGTTTCAGGAGGAGGATATGTTCTATTGTTTTTAAATGAAAATATAGAGTTTTCTGTCACTATGAGATAGTCTACTAGATTTATGTCAAGTCCCTTAAATCCAGTTTCAAGTTCTTTAACTTTTACCTTGTCTTGAGAGGAGGGCTTCGACGTGGAGCCTAATTTATGATGGATTAAAACAATGCTGAAAATTCCAAACTTTAAAAGCTCTTTGGCAATTTCCCTGAAATAGACGGTAACTTGATTTCCAAACCCTTTCTTGTAGATATAGTCTTTCAGGATCACATGGTCTTCATCGAGGAAAAGAAGCCGTAATGATTCCCCATCAAACCGGGGGGCTGTGAGCATAAAATATGACAGATCTTCGAATGTTTGCGGGGTCTTCGCGGAATAGGAACTGGGTTTGATGATTTCTCTGAGAAGGGAGTAGACCACCTTGAGGCGCTTGATGGTTGCTGGTGTAAACCCCTTAATTTTCTTCAAGTCGTTATGGTCTTGGCGCAAAACCGCGCTGATGTTTCCAAATTCATGAATGGCCGACTCACTGATTGCGTCAATATCCCCTTTAATACTTAAAGTATATAGGAGTTCCTTTAAAAGTTCTTTGTCAGATAGCTTCAACCGATAGCCTAAGGGAGAAAGGTTCATCAACCGATCCTTTCTATATCTTTGAAAACTCTGTGAAGGGTTTTAAGCCCTAGATCCTTTGTCTCATGATGGGAGATGAACATTTGGGCGGCCCTGATGTCACTTAAAATTTCCATAATGGCTGAGGCATGTTTCTTTCTTTGCTTTTCATGGTCTTTTTGCCAAAGGGCTAATTCATTGATAAGTTTCACAGTAGCTTCCTGTCCTTCATCTCCACGGTCCAGGAGATCTTTATAGGTGATGATTAATTGACAAGGTAGTCGAAGTTGAGCGTCCAGTTCTAAAATTTTGTGGCGGGGGAGTTTCTCGCCCTTGTTGAAGGATAAGCTTATTGCAGCATTAGATTCTTTTGAAAAGAAAGGAATGGTTATTCCCTTAAAAATACGAAAATCTTCTGCTTCCTTGAAGATCTGCTTTTGAAGGGGGGTCGTATCTTTTGAAATATTTCTGCCCCAAGCATAGGGAAGAAACAGGTTTCTTATAAGGCCATAATCACTTTCATAATATTTTTTGGTTAAATAACGTTCAACCCATTCTTTGGAGTAGGTGGAATGAATAGAGGTTCCCTCTTTTTTTGAATCAACAAAACTAAAGTGCTCATGGTCAACGTTCAAGAGGCATTTTTGTGAAAAGTCTAACAGGGAGTGCTTCATGGTCTTTATTTTATCCGCACCTTTGGGTTAATGTACCTATTATACTCCAGTTGAGATACGGCGATAAGAAGAAAGATCAGCGTATGCCCCTTAAACTTGCTTCGAACCTTCTTTATGACACAGATCAAGAAACTTTATTTGAGGTAGATGAAATAGGCCACAACGCCATCTGGACGTCAGCGCGTGTTTATCAATCCGCTGGAGAAGGAGCCTCTGCTTTTGAGGTTTGGTTTTTTGAATGGTATCCAGATTTAAATGAGGAGAAGCCTCATTTCATCCAAACTTTTCAAACCCTGGAAGAGGCAAAATCTTTTGCCCTTCAACTCTTGAAAAACAATACGTCCGACTGAACAGGGTCACAGCCCCCAATTAAATTATGGGCAATCATAAAATTTTGTTTTTTGAGGGCCCTATATTATAACAGGCATCTGGAGTAAGCATCTCTTGGAGTTGTTTGTTTGTGAAAGGGCTTGTCATGTTGCGTATTATTTCACCTGAAAACAGGAAATTATTTACCCAAGACCTTGATGGCTACTTGAGGCTTCGAAAAAAAATCCTTATTGACCAACTGGGATGGGATTTAAAATCGATTGATGGAAAGGAAATAGACCAATTTGATCATGATCAAGCCCATTACCTGATCTATAAACTTCCTAAAACCGGTACAATTGCAGGGGGTGTCCGCTTAACGCCATCGACTGTGCCAAACTTAACGCTTGATGTTTTTGCCAACCTGATTGATCCCCAAAAAGGATTTTCCCCGTCTCCAGACGTATGGGAATGTAGCCGGTTCGTTATCGATTCCATGAAGATAGAAACCCAAGGAAGCCTCATTAAAGAGGCAACCTTGGTGCTTTTTATTGGCATGATCGAGTATGGCTTGTCCCACAATCTCCATGCCTATATAGCGACGACGGAGATACGCCTGGAGCGGATTATCAGGATGGCCCGATGGAAATTTGACCGTTTGGGAAGTGTCGAGAAAGTTGGGAATACCCTTGCCGTTTCGGGAATTCTGGAGGTGTCCGGAAGAATCAGTAGAAGGGTGCGGGAAAATGCAGGGGTTTTGAATACGGTCTTCCGGGATGAGGGGAGGGGAATAAAAAACCATCTTACGTAATTTTCCCTCATCCACTTCTCTTGGCTACGCTAGGCTATGCCGCGGCAGGTGAGGGGCGCTTTTTGCGCCTTATTGATCGCAAGTTGGCATTACATGCTGTCATTACTCCCACCCGTCTCAATATTAAGGAGGAGACGTGAATTTTCGCTTTCAGGAACTCTGATTCCTAGCTGACCTGCCAGAACTTTTGTGAGGCGTGAGTTAAGTCTGAAGGTGTTATCTTCCATTTCCTGGAGCCTTCGGACGATCTCTAGGGCATGCGCCCTATCATCATTGCTATCGGAACAGCAAAAAAGGCGGAATAACTTGAAGCTGCAG
>CAZXMD010000101.1:0-6721 GCA_964641635.1 uncultured Candidatus Finniella sp.
TCCGGCTTAACCCAAAAGCGATTTTTAGTAACGGTGACCCTGTCACCGCAGATGATGTCATCTGGGTTTTTGAGACCCTGCGGACAAAGGGATCCCCTCTATACCGCACCTATTATAAAAACATCACCAAGGTAGAAAAAACGGATGAACACTCCATAAAATTTACTTTTAACACGACCTCAAACCATGAACTCCCTCTCATTTTGGGACAACTTCCTATCTTGTCTAAAAAATACTACGCAACTCAACCCTTTGCGGAAACAAGCCTCAAACCCTCCCCTTCCTCCGGGCCTTACGAAGTTGAATCTATTCAATCGGGGCGTTCTATTACCTTAAAACGAAATCCGAATTGGTGGGGCGCTAACCTTCCCAGCCAGAAAGGCCGCCATAATTTTGATAAAATCAAGCAGGATTATTACCTTGAAAGCAATGCTCTGTTTGAAGGTTTTAAATCAGGCCAGTATGATTTACGGGAAGAAAACACAGCCCGGAACTGGGCGACTGCCTATACCTTCCCCGCATGTCAAAAAGGCCTCGTTAAACGGGAAGAACTGAAACATTCCTTGTCTGCCGGAACCGTGGGCCTGGTTTTTAATTCACGCCGGCCGATCTTCTCAGATGTCCGTGTGCGCAAAGCCCTAACCCTTCTTTTCAACTTTCCCTGGATCAACAAACATTTATTCTATGAATTGTATGACAGAAACACCAGCTACTACCCCAATTCAGACTATGAGGCGACAAGACTTCCCTCCCAAGCGGAAAAGGATATCCTTGAACCCTTCAAAGATCAATTGCCAGCAGAGGTTTTTTCTCAACCTTTCACCTTACCCGAACCCCAAAACGAAAATGACAACCGCGCTCTTCAAACACAAGCTCAAGACCTGTTAAAAGAAGCCGGCTATGAAATCAAAGACACCGTCATGGTAAATGTAAAAACAGGGGGACCCTTTGTTTTTGAAGCTTTTATTTTTGACAAATCGCTTGAGAAAATATTTCTTAACTTTGCTTTAAGCTTAAAGCGGATTGGTATAACGCTCCGGACACGCAACCTGGATGCAGCTGCGTACCAGTTGCGTACGGAGAACCTGGACTTTGATATGGTTTATTATGGGATCCCCCAAAGTCCTTCCCTTGGAAATGAACAAAGGGATTTTTTTGGCTCAGAACGCGCTAATACGCCGGGTACGCGAAACTTATTTGGCATCCAAAACCCTGTTGTGGATCAGCTCATCGAACAACTCATCCATGCAAACAGCTATAAAACACTTGTGCATCAAGCTAAAGCCCTCGACCGGGTCCTTCTGTGGAATTACTATATGGTTCCGGGTTGGCATAGCGGTATTACGCGCATCGCCTACTGGAACCGCTTTTCCAGGCCTGAAATCACCCCAAGATACCATGCCCTTGAGATAACCTCCTGGTGGTTTGACAAAGAAAAGGATGCGAAGCTGGCCCAAGCCTCGCAAGAAGAAAAACCCGCAAGCCAGAAGCCGTCGCCTTTTTGGAAAAATTTACGGGGCTGGTTCCCTTGGTAAGCAAATTTCCATGACCCGATAATTTTATTTGTTTTTGTGTAAAATTATGTCTACGATAAGCAAGTTAGTCATTTTATAAAAGGAGATAACATAATGACGAAAAAAATCGCAACACGGGCCCTGCTTACAATTATTCTTGCTATGGGAATCACTTATGCAGGCCCCATGGACCCGAACACACGCATGGAAAAGATTAAAGAAATCTTTACGAAATACAGTGCAGATGCCTTTAAAATTTTGAATGGCCAAGGCATTGGAGGAACAGGCGCTGCCGGAGATAGTGGAAAAGGAACCCAAATAGGTCTCCTTGGCGATATTGCAACCGTTGTTAATTCTGAGGACGGAAATTCCTTTATTTTTTGTGTAGCCGACGGAAAGTGGGTTGTCTATCCACCGGAACCCATGAAATTGGGAACAAACGCCATGACAGCAACAGACGCAATGGGCAAGCCCTTTGTCGCCACCATGATCAAAGCTTTACGGAACACTGACGACGGTAAGGCCCATCGCGTTCCCTATACTGTTCAAACGCCTGATGGCCGAACGCAGGAAAGAGAAGCAACCGTTTGGAACAGCAGGAACTTACTGAGCCGTAAAAACAATACAGGCCAAAAATTCTTCTGTGGCGTTTCTGTAAAAGCACACCCTTAAGATAAAGATTCCTCGGGCAATAAATAAACAGCTGCTTCTAAAATTAAGGAAGCGGCTGTTTTTTAATGATTTTCCATGGCCTTTCTCGCTGGGAATATTATCCCCCTTACCCCTTGAATTTTTCAGTTCCTTTGATGACATTACCATAACACCATAGTCTTTATTCCATTAAGGAGATCTGCCGTTCCCATGTCCAAATCTGTCCACCCCCTCCCTTTCCAGTCCTGGATTATGCTGTTTACCATAGGCCTTTTGATTTTTTTAATGAACATTGATTACACAGCCGTAAATTTGGCTTTAGTACCGATTTCTGAAGAAATTGAAGGAGATCTGAATACTTTTCAATGGCTCTTGAGCGGATATGTTTTGATCTGGGCAGCGCTTGTGGTTCCGGCTGGTCGGTTTGCAGATATTTATGGAAAGAAGTTTTCCCTCATACTCGGTGTTGCTATTTTTATCATCGGTTCTATCATTACAGGAATTGGGCATAATGCTTGGGCCCTGATTGCAGGACGCCTTATCCAGGGCCTCGGTGCCGCTATTTTTTCCGCGCCGGCTTATAGCCTCACTTTTTCATCTGTTCCCGCAAACAAACAGGGAATGGCCATGGGGTGCATCGGCGCCGCAGCCGGCTTAGGCCTCGCCATCGGACCAACACTTGCAGGGTGGATTATCAAGGAAATTGGATGGCGCTGGCTCTTTTATGTCAATGTTCCCTTAGGGCTTATTGTCATCATTGTATTACTCCTATACGCAGCTCCTGAAAAAAAACCGGAAGACGCCATAGCCATTGATTGGCTGAGCGTTGTCCTTTTAACCTCAGGCTTGGGTTCATTTTTCTTTGCTTTAAACCAGATAGAGGTATGGGGTCTAAATGATCCCACCCTGTTGGGCTTGAGCGCTGTGGGGCTTTTTCTTTTGTCCCTGTTTGCTTACCGGGATCGCCGGCAACCTTTTCAAACAATGCCGCGAGCGATCTTAAAAAACGGCTCCTTTATGAGCATGGTTGCAGCATCTTTTCTAACATCTTACTGCTTTTCCCTTATCCTGGTAATGATGAGCCTTTATTTGCAAAACACACTCAGGCTCTCCGCCCATGAGGCGGGAAGTTATTTTCTCGCCATGACATTAGCCATCGGCATTTTATCTCCTATTGGCGGCAAACTCGCAGATCACATGGATATTCGTATTCCCATAGTTACCGGCTTTGCCTTAACCACCCTTTCTCTCTTCATGCTAAGCTTTTTGGATGTCAACAGTTCGATGCTCATCGTATGCACAGGGTTACTGTTAGCCGGATTGGGGCTTGGTATTGGATTCCCATCCATGAATACAGGCATGTTTAGAACCTTAACCCCGTCAGAAATCAATACGGGCTCCGCCATCTTTACAATGTCCATGATGCTGGGAAATACGGTCAGTGTTATTGCCTCTACTAGCTTCGCTGTCATGTTTGGGAGACCCAAGCTCATTTATCTCATAGCTGAAACAGGCGCATCCATAACCCCTGAAAAACAACAAGCCCTCATCAATGTCATCAGTAAAGTTGGACATACGCCTGAACAGCTTAAAGAATTTCCAACGGAGCAAATTCCAGCCCTGCTCGACTTAATTAGCCGTTCTTTTCTTCATGGCTTCCGGATAACCCTTCTCATTGGAATGTTCCTCAGCATTTTAGCCGCCGGAATTATCTTGAAATACTTAAAGTCGGCGCACAAGCTTAGCTAGGCTCGATCAGAGAGTTCTTCCCCCAATACCGTGCGGGCAATTTCCCGGTGAACGGCATAGATCGATTGGGTCGCATCCACAACGTGACAACGGTGAGGATTTTGATGGGCGATTTTCAAGAACCCTTCCCGTAACCGTTCATGAAACGTCATATCCATATTCTCAAAGCGGTTCTCGCTGGTGTGGCGTTTCAAGGCGCGCTGCACCCCAATTTTTGGATCCAGGTCAAATATAAAAGTCCAGTCCGGCTGCCGCGTTCCAATGACAGTAGCATAAAGCTTGCTAATGAAGACCCGGTCTACGCCATGTCCATATCCTTGGTACGCCAATGTGGAATCAGCAAACCGATCACATATCACCCAGTCTCCACGCTCTAAAGCAGGTGCAATCACCTTTTGCCAATGTTCAGCCCGCGCGGCATACAAAAGAAGAACCTCTGTGATAGGAGACCAACGGGCAACCTCACCGGATACCAATAAGGCCCGAATCAGCTCCGCCCCATCACTGCCTCCGGGCTCACGTGTCAAAATAACCGGATGGCCATGGTCGCTAAGATACTCAGCGAGCAACACAGTCTGGGTTGACTTGCCGGTCCCTTCCCCCCCTTCAAAGGTAATGAATTTTCCAAACTTTTCTGTCATTTAGATTTTTCCCCAAATCAGATAACTCATAGAATCTCTGATTTTTTTAAAGAAACCTGCCCTGTCCACGGATGCTGCAGCCACAAGAGGAGCTTCGATGGGCTGTTCCTGAGATGGCAAATAAACGATCAATTTCCCAATCGCCGCATTTTTCTCGACCGGCGCCGCGATGGGCGTGTCATATTGAACCTCTACCCTTAATCCTTTTCTGGAGAGCTTCTGCAATGTTATCACAACCTCTTCAGGAACCGTCGCCGGAACAAAATTTTCCTTCCCTAAAGAAACGGGTATCATATCAACCACTTCGCCCGGCTTATAAAGGGAATAGTTATTAAACGTCTGCATACCCCACGTCATCAGCTTCAAAACCTCACCTGCGCGGGCTTGCTCTGTCGGTAAGCCATTCAGAACCAAAATCAACCGCCGCTCTCCTTGAACTATTGAGGCGACGATGCCATAACCACCACTCTCGGTGTAACCGGTCTTAATGCCATCACATCCAATATTTTTATAAAGCAATGGATTACGGTTCCATTGGCGAATATTGCTGTATACAAACTCTTTAACCCCAAATAGGCCATAAAATTCGGGATGATCTGAAATAACCCGATGGGCAATAATTGCCAAGTCACGTGCTGTCGTCTGATGGGCCGGGTCCGGCCAGCCGCTGGCATTTTTAAACGATGTCTGAAGCGCGCCCATCGCCTGGGCCGCTTGCGTCATTTCTTGAGCAAATGCTTCTTCAGACCCGCACAGTCCTTCAGCTACTACTGTGCACGCATCATTACCGGATTGAATGATTATGCCCTTCAATAAATCGTCTACCTTAACCATCGCATGTAAGGGCACAAACATCTTTGACCCACTCATCCGCCAAGCCCGCTCGCTGACAGGAAAAGCCGTATCCATCTGAATGCGACCCTCTTTCAGTTTTTGAAAAACAAGATAGGCCGTCATGATTTTTGTCATGGAAGAGGGAAACATCAATTCATCCGGGTTTTTTTCCAACAAAACAACGCCTGTTGTATAGTCAATCATCAAAGCCTGCTTCGCGATGGTTCCCAACGGCGACTTTGAAGGATCTGAAGAAGAGTTAATCGGCGGCGGTGTTTCTACCTTTTGAACTTGCTTGACCGGAGAGACCTTCTTTGCCTTTGCCGCTATACCAGGGCTGATCGACAAAAGAATAACTCCTAAGATCAAAAACGAAAACCTTATTGGACGGGAGCAAGAACCAGAAAAACGAAAAGAAAATGAATTCATAATATACCTAATAAAGTGCTACAAGTTACAAGACTTGATGATGTTATCATCAATAGGCCTGCACTTCCAGCAAATGATCAACTTTATTCCCATTCCCGGATTTTTTATATGAACGCTTTGAGACGGGAATCGGCTTAGCGATAGGGCGCTGAAAGGGCTGTTTTCTTTGGGGAATGGCAACTCTCGACCTCTTCTGTCTCCGGATAGGTATCTTGCTATCCGGTATGATCTGTCCCGGAGTCGGCATAGCGCCTTCATGGTCAAATCTCTCACGGAAAATCGCTTCCCATGTCCGGCCACTCGGATCCCGTCCATAACGGCCATATTGAGCGACAAATCTTGCAAACGCCTTACTATCCTCCGGTAGACACTCCACCTGAACTTTGCCAAGTCCCCGATTGCAAATCCCAAGATAGGTCGCCGCCCCCTTTGATAAGTCAATAATGCGATCATCCACAAAAGGCCCCCGGTCATCGACCAATAGTTTTACGGAAGTGCCATTTTGGACGTTCGTAACACGAACAACTGAAGGAATCGGTAAGGTCTTATGGGCAGCGCTAATGCCATGCATATTAAAAATTTCACCGCAGGATTTTGGCTTACCATGAAAGCGGGGACCATACCAAGAAGCAACCCCCTCTTCTTGATAGTCGTAATGCTCTTGAGGAGTATACCAACTTCCCATGACCTTGTAGGGTCTTTTGGTTCCTGTACATAACTTATCGTTGGCTTTTTCAGTGGTTGTGGAGCACCCACCAAGCACAGCGGCTATAAAAATCATGGCTCCAACAATCTTTTTCATAGTCAATCTGTCTACCTGAGTTTTAACCATTTTTAAAAAAAGAATAATCTATCATTCAGATTTCAGCAAGATCTGATATCTCCATATGCGCCAGGAAAGAC
>CAZXMD010000102.1:0-6564 GCA_964641635.1 uncultured Candidatus Finniella sp.
CGCCTCAGTCCTGCGATTGAAGAAATTCTGTATCCCGCCATGGAAGATTTCAAGCTTGATATCATGATTGGGGAAGGACCTGCCGCCCGCTCCATCCAGATTGAATTGCCTCCTTTCACCCTTGTGGGCGCAACAACCCGCAGTGGGCTCCTTACCCAACCGTTGCGGGAGCGGTTCGGCATTCCTTTGCGCCTGATGTTCTATGAAGTCGAAGAACTCAAACGCATTGTCAAGCGCGGCGCGGATCTTTTGAATTTTGGATTAAGTGAAGATGGCGCAACGGAAATTGCAAGGCGCTCTCGTGGGACCCCCCGCATCGCAGGTCGGCTCCTGCGCCGCATCCGTGACTTTGCCGCTGTTGCCGGGCAAGCCATCGTGACGGCTGAGATAGCAAATCTCGCCCTTAACCGCCTGGAAGTAGACCGTCTCGGCCTCGAGGCTCAAGACCAACGTTACCTGCAATTGATACTCGATTTCTACAAAGGGGGCCCTGTCGGTGTTGAAACGCTAGCCGCCGCTATGGCCGAACAAACGGAAACTTTAGAAGAGGTGATTGAACCCTACCTCATCCAGCAGGGGCTCATCCAGCGCACCCCACGAGGGCGCATCCTCACGGATTTAGCTTATGAGCATATGGAGATGAAAAGGGCGGGGGATGAATGAATCATCTCATGAATTTTGGAGATACTGAAATAAAAATCAAGATAAATCTTAGCAAAATTATATTGAAATTGTACCCTTTTTAATCATACCATTAAATGGTATTCATTAGGACATTGATAATAATCTATTTTTAGGAGGATTTCATGTTAAAATTTATGACCAGGTCTGTGTTACTCATGGTTTTTGCTCTATTGTCTTTAAACGCCGTTCATACTATGGAACATGGAATAAACTCGATTCCTCTAGAAAAACGGACTCCCCTTGCAGGCTACCTTGCAGGAAAAAGAACCTTTATAATCCAAGAAGCCCAAGACAAATTCGATTTTATTTTTGCATCGGACTATGCCCATCCCATGAGTTGGAACCCTCAAATGTTGTTCCAAGAAAACCCTTTAATGGGCATTAAGCAGCAGGTTGAGGAAAGCATTAAAAGCGAGTGCCAAAATAAAGGTATAAATTTTGATCACGCCAAGCCCCTTCTGACATGTTTTTTAAACCAATACACACATGCTTTTACAAAATTCGATGAAACCTACAATAAAATCCGGGCATTGATGATTCAACATGAAGGCCAGCTAAAAAGCAAAATTAAGGGCGATCACGTGAACAAAGAGTATGGAGATGAGGTCGTGAAGATTGCAGGACAATTGCACCAAACCCTTAAGGAACAGTTACAGGCTATCAAGGACATCAAAAGGCACACAGCTGAGGAGCTGCTGAATATCTGTAAATAATTTAGCATTTGGGGGGGGCCTTTCTTAAAAAAGAAAACCCCCAGATGCGCACCCTATATTTTTCAAATGCTTTCTTATGATTTAAAGCTTGGCAAGAACGTTGTAAAATAAGAATCCGGCGTGATAATCTGCCCTTTGATCCCCAACTCTTTTTCAGCCTCCTTTAAAGCGGCCGTTTCTCTTTCCAGCGTTTCCGTATCGCTCATGTCCCAGCACACCTGATAGAGGTGCCATTTCCCAAGGCCATCCCGCGCCATAAAATCAACTTCTTTACGGGTTTTGGTCAGGTAATAGCAAATCTCTTCATATCGGTTTCTTCTCAAGTCCAAATAAACAAGGTTTTCAAAATGATGCCCGATATTCTGGGTGCGCCCCATTGTATATGCTCTGACCAACCCAGTATCAATCGCATATACTTTCTTCGGGTTCGTTTGGACCTTTCTTAAAGAATCATCATAAAGGGACACGGGGAAAGCAAGATAGGCATCTGAAATGTAATCAAAGTAAGGGTAAATTTTATCCTTACTGATTGAAACACCCTGACTTTTAATGTCATCAAAGAATTTACTAACCGTAAAACTGCACCCTACATTTCTCAGAAGCGTTTTAACCATATACTGGATAACAGAAGCATGAGTAACATGATAGCGTTCAATAATATCTCGCAAAATAACGGTGGTTACGTAGTTTTGTAAGATACTTCTACGATCTTGCAGTTTTAACTGATCGCTTAACAGGACACTTTCTGGAAAACCACCTTGCTCAAGATACTGGTTTAAGTAGCCTTTTAATTTATCGAGAGTGTTTTTTCCGAGGAGTTCTCTCGATATCTCAATGCGATTGGCTCTTAGAAATTCCTCAAAACTAAATGGCCAAACTTCAATGGGAAATGAACGCCCCCGTAAGGAAGTATGTATTTCTTTATTTAAAAGTTTTGCAGATGACCCTGTCAGGTAAATTTTCACCTTTTTGGTGTCAAAATACCGCCGTATAACCCTTTCCCACTGATCAACGTTTTGAATTTCATCAAAGAAAAGGTAACAAAGATGATCATGATTTTCGGGGTAAAGCGTATAGAAAGCATCTACCAACTTCCCAAATTCTTTCTGTGTCATGGGAAGAAGGCGTTCGTCATCAAAATTTATATAAAGGATACGGGAGATTGGAACATCTTTTAGCAGATTTTGGATGATTTGAATCAGCAAATAGGTTTTGCCCGTTCGCCTCATGCCAATCGCAACCATAATTTTCTCAATATTATTAAGATTAGGAAAAGCAATATCCCTTGCAATGCCCCCTGTAAAAGTGGACATTTTCTCACGGAACTCTGCCAGCAATGCTTGAAGTTGCTCTATCAATTCTCCAACCTTTCCTTTTAATAAGGATAGATTGACACAAATCTTTCCTTCTCACAAGGAAAGATTTTTATAAAACTATCCTTCCCATAAGGAAAGGTTGTGCGAATCCTTTCCTTCTCAAAAGGACAGTTTCGACTGAATCCCTTCCTTACACCATGCCCTTTAACCGATAGAGCTCCTCTAATGCCTGGCGGGGAGAAAGGTCGTCCAAAGCAAGATGGCGAAGGGCATCTTCCACAACAGAAGGTGCAAGTGAGGCAACAGGCGCAGAAGGCATCGGAAGTGGTTCGGGGATGGGCGGCGTATTCTTTCCTTCCGCTTCCAAAGTTTCTAAAACCTGTTTGGCACGGGCAACCGCCAAGGCCGGCAACCCGGCCAGTGCTGCCACGTGAATACCGTAAGATTTATCCGCACATCCCGGGATAACCTCATGAAGAAAAATCACATCCCCATTCCATTCTTTTATGCGCATGGTCGCGCAAACCATCATCGGCAAAGTGGCCGTTAATTGGGTGAGCTCATGGTAATGGGTGGCAAAGAGGGCGCGCGATTTGTTAACCTGACACAAAGACTCAACCACCGCCCAGGCAATGGACAGGCCATCAAAAGTTGCGGTGCCCCGCCCAATTTCATCGAGAATAACGAAAGAGCGCGCCGTCGCCTGATGCAAAATCGCCGCTGTCTCAACCATTTCCACCATGAAGGTGGAACGCCCGGCCGCCAGGTCGTCCGCCGCCCCCACCCGACTGAAAATGCGGTCCACCACCCCAATGTGCGCGGAAGAAGCCGGCACATATGACCCCATTTGCGCTAACAGAATGATCACGGCATTCTGGCGCAGATAGGTGCTTTTTCCGGCCATATTGGGGCCTGTCATGAGGATCAGTTTTGTTGCGTCATCCATCAAACAACCGTTAGCGACAAAAGGCGTATCCGTAGTAGTCCGCAAGGATGCTTCCACGACCGGATGACGCCCCGCCCGCACATCAAACATCAGGCTGTCATCCACCGTGGGGCGTACATACTTTTCACGGAACGCCAGTTCTGCTAACGCTGCTGCCACATCAATACTGGCAAGGGCGCGGCAGGTTTGCAAAATCTCCGGCGCACGTCCTTGGGCTTCTCCAATCAAATCTGCAAACAATTGAAGCTCCACCTCCAAGGCCTGATGGGCCGCCGATTCTATGCGCCGCTCCAGATCAGACAATGCCGCCGTTGTATACCGGATAGATGATCCCAATGTTTGACGATGGATAAATTCCTCACTCATTTTAGAGGCATGAGAGGGGCCAATGTCGACGTGATAGCCAATCACATTATTATGACGAATTTTTAAGGTCGCAATTCCCGTCTTTGCCATATAGTCGGCCTGCAATTCTTGTGCATGACTAAAACCGTCATCCCGCAATGTTCGGAATCCATCCAGCCTCTCATGATAACCGGCGGCAATAAATCCCCCGTCACGGGCATAAGGAGGTAAACTCTCCCCCAAAGCCCGCGTGAAACGGTCAATGAGGGTCATGTGCCCCCCCAGCCGGACGCTTTCCCGTGACAAAGATTCCGGCAACTTTTGCTTTGCTAAAATTTCCTGAACAATACCGCTTTGCCTCAACCCATCACGAAGGGAGGCCAAATCCCGCGGACTTCCCCGCCCCAGATTAATGCGTGACAATGCCCGTTCCATATCCGGACATGCTTTCAAAGCGCTTCGAACTTCATTTCTCACCTCGCCATGATCCACAAAGAACGTCACCATATCCAAGCGCCCAGCAATGGCGGCAGGATTTGTTAAAGGGGCATTCAGCCGCAAACTCAAGAGGCGACTTCCCGCAGCTGTCAAAGTTTCATCAATGGTGCTAAGGAGCGTTCCTTGACGAGAACCGTTCAACGTCACCTCTAATTCCAAGCTGCGCCGTGTGGCGGGATCAATGACCAAAATGGCGTCAGAAGAAATTTTTCGGGGACGTTCCACCATCTTCAATGCGGATTTTTGCGTGATATGGATATAGTCAATAAGAGCGCCAGCGGCCCGAATTTCAGCAGACGTAAAGTTCCCAAACGCCTCCAGGGTTTGTACGTGATAGACCTGCTCGAGGCGGCGGCGACTATTTTCTTCATCAAACCTGGCCTGTGGTAAAGGGCTCAGTTTCTTTTTCCAGACGCCAAAGGTTTCAAAAAGCGCATGCTCTTCCAAGAGACGGTCCGGCACCACAATTTCCGCCGGATTGAGGCGGGCCAGAAGGGAAGCCAATCCGTCAGGGGAGGTTTCTTCAATCAAGAATACACCTGTCGATAGATCAATGGCCCCCACCCCGATTTTCTGATGGGCCACAGGAGAAAGGGCGATTAGAAAGTTGTTCTGGCGAGCATCCAGCAACCCCTCTTCCGTCAAGGTTCCAGCGGTCACAACCCGCACTACATCCCGGCGCAAAGGCCCTTTAGCGCCGCGTTTTTTAGCAGCTTGCGGATCTTCCATCTGCTCACACACCGCCACCTTAAATCCCTTTTGAATAAGGCGCGCCAGATAAATCTCATATGTATGAGCAGGCACCCCACACATGGGAATTTCTTCCCCCTCCTGCTTGCCCCGTTTGGTTAAAGCAATGTCCAGCGCCTTGGCGCCGAGCACCGCATCCTCAAAGAACATCTCATAAAAGTCCCCCATGCGGAAAAACAGCAAACAGGTGGGATATTGCTGTTTGACTTCCCAATATTGCGCCATAACAGGCGACATACCCGCAGGAGGTGGCGTTTTTTCAGGCCCCATCTTTTCAAGAATCTGGGGATCACCAAAATTTAAGAGGTGTTGGGCGTTTGTCATCCTGAAATTTTCATTCTTATTTTTGAGGGCTTTTCTTTACCTATTTTTAAACCGAAAGAAGCTGCAAGGGCAACCCTGATGCTCATAAAAATCCCTACCCCCTTTGCCCAGGCACAATAAAATGTTGAGGCTTCAATGCCTTTTCCACCATGATCAGCGCACCCCAAACCTTACGTGGAGAAGCAACCATGACGTGTATCCATACCTCCTATCTATCTCTCAAAGCCAAAGAAAGCCTACAAAGTCATCAGCATGAGAAGCGCCGCTATTCCTGGCCTCAAAATGCACGTCCCAACCAGCTTCCCCCTCCGGGAGATTGGCGAATATGGCTGATTCTGGCAGGGCGTGGATTTGGAAAGACGCGTGCCGGCGCTGAAACTTTACGCACCTGGATCAAAACCGGCCGTTACCAGCGCATCGCCTTACTCGGCAAGACCATTAGAGACGCCCAATCTGTCATGGTGGAGGGAATCAGCGGGCTTTTAGAAATACATCCGCCCCTTGAGCGCCCCTTGTTTGAACGCACGCGCCAACAACTGATTTGGCCCAATGGAACACTTGCCACGCTTTATGGCGCAGATCACTTTGAACGGTTGCGTGGTCCCCAGTTTGATGCTGTCTGGATTGATGAGCTGGCCAAGTTCCGCTATCCCGATGAAGCCTGGAGCCAACTGATGTTGGCTTTACGTCTTGGGGCTGACCCACGCTGCATTGTCACCACAACCCCCCGCCCTATTCCTTTGATCGAAAAGCTTTTAAAAAGCAATGATGTTACCGTCACAAAAGGAACAACGTTTGAGAACCAAGATAACCTAGCACCTGCATTCCTGGACCAGATCGTCAAACAATTTGAAGGCACGCGCCTTGGGGCCCAAGAATTGTATGCGCAACTCTTAACGGAGCAGCAAGGCGCGCTCTGGCAACGCGAATTGATCCGTTATCAGGAACCCGCGTATGAACCGACAGGTCTGCCCAAACTTTTGCGCAT
>CAZXMD010000103.1:0-6494 GCA_964641635.1 uncultured Candidatus Finniella sp.
TGTTCCGAGGCTTCCCTCTAACGCTTTCATGGTCAGGCAGTCGCTGACCAAAAAACCCGAAAAGCCAATGTGACCTCGAATGACGCTATCAATAACCAAAGAAGATTGAGTTGCCGGAGTGGTGGGATCAATGGCGCCATAGAGAACATGCGCTGTCATTGCCCAGGGGAGTACGTCTGATTGTCTTTTGAAATATTGGCAAACTTGTCGGAAAGCCTCAAAGTCTGAAGCGCCGAGGTCTTCTAAAGAAGCAGAAACAATAGGCAATTTTTCATGACTGTCAGCCGCAGCTTGTCCATGGCCTGGAATATGTTTAATGACGGGAATAATACCTGATTCCTGGAATCCTTTTATGGATTGCAGCGCTAAAGTTGCAACGACTTCAGGGTGATGGCTAAAGGCGCGGTCTCCAATAATAGGATGAGTCAGTTTGTGTAAGACATCGACAATAGGGGCGCAATTCACGCTGATGCCGAGATCTTTGAGTTCCTGCCCAATGAGCCAGGCATTGGCTCTGGTGCACCAGCTTGCTTTCTCGGGGTCTTCTTCCGCCATCAGGCCAAAAGTTCCGGCAGGAGGGGCCGTTCGCCAATGAGGCGATGTAAGCCGGGCAACTCGCCCGCCCTCCTGGTCAATTAAAATGGGTGCATCAGGTCGCCCTACGGTTTCGCGTAAATCATGTACCAGCTGCTTTATTTGCTCTGGCGTTTCACAATTACGGGCAAAGAGAATAAACCCTAATGGGTCGGTACGCTGAAAAAATGATTTTTCTTCAGCAAGCAATTGGGTTGTATGGCAACCAAAAATAACGGCCTTTGGGTTAGACATATATCATTTCCCTATTCAGTTTGCAGGGGCAATAACGAGGCACCCAACTTTTTCCGCACGTAACCTTTTGCAAAACCTTGTGGCAGCATTATGATTCGGGAATGACCCCACGACCAAACGGTGCGTAACACCCCGTCCAGAGCCTAAGTTGATTTTTTGGATATTCCAGGGTTTATTATCAAAAAATGATCCATGATGATCACGCAAACGCTTCATCTCATTTTCTGCCATGACCCGAGAAGGAAGAGATGCAATTTGCACTTTATACTTTCCAGGATCCATTGGCGTGGATTTAGGGAACTTTCCAGAATTCTTTTTTGCAGACTGTTTAAAAGGTTTTGCAGCTTCCCTGGCAATCAGCTGGTCGAGTTCTTTGTGTCCATCCTGAATTGTGGTGTCATCGGCGTCATCCTCATCAGAAGCAGGCTTAATCCCTTCTACCATTGAGGCTTTTGTTTTCCGTTCCGACGGGGATGTGGGCTGAGGGGAAACCATAGGCATGGTTGGCTGCATAGCCACCGGTGGCATGAGGGCCGGCGGTCCATACGGGGATTGCCCTTGAGGTGCAGGATAAGAAGGTTGTCCCTGCATGGGGGGTTGTTGCTGCGGATAAGTCGGCTGCGCTTGAAAAGGTGGGTAGGGCTGAGGTGGCGGAGCATATTGAGAGGCGACAGGCGGTTGTGCCTCTTGAATAGCCGGATTAGGAGAATAGCCAGGAGGCGGCGGCGGGTTGGCAGATGGGTAACCCTGCCCTTGCGGATAAGGAGGTTGGTAAGGGGGGGCTGCCATGGGAGGATGCACCATGGGAGAATGCGCCATGGGTTGTTCCGGAGGTGGCAATAACCGTTCAATGGGTTGGGATGTATCCTGGCTTAAGCGACCATATACAAGCTTATCCTGATGAGGAATCATCATGCCGCCGGGATTATCGGGGCGAACCTTGAAGGGAGTTGTATCTGCAGGAATAATAGGGGGGGCGCCAGTATTTTCACCAGAGGCCCACCGGAACATAAACCACAACAGGGTGCTGGCGACAACCAGGATAACCATAACCAGAATAAAGGGAGTGGTAGATTGGCGTTCTGTCCATTCATCTTCATCAACGGCATCTGGGTCCGTATTTTCCCAAAAGGAAAGATTTTTGATTTTCTGGGTATCTTGATGACGCCTGGAATAGACAGAATCTGCGGCTTCTTGCGCATAAGCCTCAGGTGACACGCGCAGCTTTACATCCGTATCTCTCCTTTGGGGCCGGGAAGAGCTTGATTGAAATCGGGGTGTAAACTGGGACATTTAACGCATCTCCTGAAGTGGGGTAATGCCAAATAATTCTAAACCGGACGCAATGACCGTTGCTACTCCTTTCACTAAGGCTAATCGCGCTGCTGTTATTGCACGATCTTCCGGGTCGATAAAGCGCAAATGGGTATGGTCTTTCCCCTTATTCCATAAGCCATGGAACGCAGCAGCCACATCATGCAGATAATACGCAATGCGATGTGGTTCCCGGAACACGGCAGCAACCTCAACCTGTCTTGGCCAATTCACTAATAGCTTAATCATCTCTAACTCTGAGACATCGGTCAAGAGACTGACGTTTATTTTTGACAGATCATCCAGAATATCCGGGAACAGGGCCAAGCCATGTTTTAATACGGAACAGACGCGCGCATGGGCATACTGAACGTAAAAAACAGGGTTTTCCCGATTTTGTTCAACAACCTTTGCAAAGTCAAAGTCAATGGTATTGTCATGATGGCGGGTAAGCATGATAAAGCGTGTGACGTCCTTACCTACGCGATCCGTTACATCTCGAAGCTTAATAAAAGTTCCGGCGCGCTTTGACATTTTAATGGGCGCGCCATTTTCCATGAAGTTGACATTTTGATAGGATTTGGCTTCCGCCTGGCCTTGCCCACTTGTGACAGCGGCTGTCGCCGCCTGAATACGTTTTACGTATCCCCCATGCTCAGAGCCGAGCACATCGATCATTTTGGGAAACCCGCGACGAAATTTATCGAAGTGATAGGCGATATCGCCGGCAAAATAGGTCCAGCTACCATCGGATTTTTTTAAAGGGCGGTCGACATCGTCACCATAAGCTGTTGCGCGGAACAATGTTTGCGGCCGCGGTTCCCAATCTTCCACTTCATGACCTTTGGGACGTTCAAGAACACCAACATATAGGTCACCCTTTTCTTCAAGTATTTTTAAGGCTGCGTCCACGGCCCCTTCCTCAACGAGTTTTTTCTCGGATGTAAAAACGTCCATATGGACTCCTAAAGCATCAAGGTCTTCACGAATGATGGTCATCATGGCGTCGACGCTGAAGCGGCGGATCTCATCCATCCAAACAGATTCAGGTTTACCAATCCAGGCATCTCCCTTTAAACGGGCAAGGTCTTGACCAACAGGAGTGAGATAGTCGGATGCGTACATCCCCTCTTGAAAATCGCTATCCTGGATGGGATGCCCCAAGGCTTCCCGGTAACGCAGATATACAGAACGGGCAAGGGCATCAATCTGTCCACCAGCGTCGTTAACATAGTACTCTCGATAAACATTGTACCCTATCTTTTGAAGAAGGGATGCGATGGCGTCTCCCAGCACGGCATTTCGTCCATGGCCGGCGTGCATGGGGCCTGTTGGGTTTGCTGACACATACTCTACATTAATCTTTTCGCCAGCTCCCAAAACGCTGTTTCCGTAGGCTGTTCCGGTTTGCAGAATGTCGAGTAGTTGCCGGCGCCAAAAATCAGGTTTTAACGTTAAATTGATGAACCCAGGCCCCGCAATTTCAACGTGATTTACATCCTCAAGGTTGCGTAAAGGTTCAAGCATAAGAGTTGCAAGAGCTTTTGGGTTTTTACCGGAAGGTTTTGCCAGGACCATGGCGACGTTGGTAGCCAAATCTCCATGTCCGGCTTCTTTGGGAGGATCAACAGTAACGCGGCTCAAATCTAACTCTTCTGGTAAATGCCCTTCTTGAATTAGTTTTTGGACGACCGTTAAAACAGCTTCTTTAAAGAAATGAAAAATATTCATAGTTGTTGATCTCTTGGTCAAAATTACAGTCAACTTGATAAATTAAATAACACGAATTAGGGGAATCTTACTAGGAATAATGGAGGCCGGGACCGGAATCGAACCGACGTACAAGGATTTGCAATCCTCTGCATGACCACTCTGCCACCCGGCCCAACTTATTCCTTAAAATAAGAATGATTTAAGTTTGGGCTCTTTTTCAAAAACAATAAATATGTTCCACTACGCCTTTTTCTCGTATAGTACTCTTATAGCCCCTCAGTCAAGAAGAGATACGAATGGCACTGGCAGAAAGATTTTTAAAAGATAAAATTCATGCGCGCCTTAATATGGTCTCTAACCAGCTGCGTCCCAATGGTATTGGGGATGTCCGTCTGACGCGGGCATTTGAATCCATTCCCATGGAACTATTTCTTCCTCCGGCTACACGGTCTTTAGCGTACTCTGATGCAGATTTGCCCTTAACCAAAGACACTGTTCCTGGGAGATGGCTATTGGCGCCCCTGACTCTTGGAAGCCTTCTTCAGCTTGCCCATATCCGGCCTTCTGATAAAGTGCTGGTTGTAGGGTGTGGCGTTGGCTATAGCCTGGCTCTTGTCGTACAACTGGCAGCCAAGGTGGTGGGTGTGGAAAGTTATGAAGACTTAGCTCGTATTGCCACGGCTTACGTGTTAGAGCAAGGGTTTCCAAATGTTGAAGTTGTGGTAGGCGCTTTAAGTGTCGGCTATCCCAAAGAGGCTCCTTATGACGTAATCATTATTGAAGGCGCGGTTGACAGAATTCCGGCAATTTTAACACAGCAATTGGCTCCTGAAGGACGCCTTGTAACGGTGATCAAAAGGCAGAGTGGGATTGGTCAAAAAGAATTTGGCAAAGGGGTGTTAATGACCAGAAGAGGGGACGGTTTGATCCAGGTTGATAAATTTGATGCGAATTGTCCTCATTTGCCTGAGTTTGAGCCGATGTTAGGATTCCGGCTTTGATGACCACAGATTTCTCCATCAAGGATATCACGGCGCTTCAGTTAAAAGAGATGTTGGACGGAGATGCTCCCCCCCTTGTTCTTGATGTGCGGGAAGCTGAAGAACTTGAAGTATGCGCCCTGCCCACTTTTCTTCATATTCCCCTCGGAAACTTAACAAGGGAATGGGAGCAGCTTCCTCAAGATCGCGTTATTGTTACGCTATGTCATCATGGACGCCGCAGCTTACAGGCTGCTATAGTCCTAAAGTCCCATGGTTTTGAAAGGGTTTTAAATCTTCACGGGGGGATACAGGCTTGGGCTGATCAGGTTGACCCCCTTATGGAACAATATTAACTTTTCCCTTCTTCACAAGTGTGCTCTTTTCGCAACAATTTTTAATAAATCAACGATAACCCCTTGCGAAAATTTAGCTTAAAGGTCAATATCTGCTTGTGAAAATAAGCGGAAATCAGTTAATCGGCATTAATGTAAAATTTTTTTAATTTTGTTGAGATCGTTAACCTTCTGTTAACCTTAGTAAACCGAAACTTTAAGTATACAAAGGGGAAAAGCTTCAAGGTTGGAGCACCCATAGCGACAAAGTGGAGGTTTCGATGTTGTTTAATATGAATCCAGAAGTAAGTAAAACAATTCACAAAGGAATTAAGCCTATGAAAAGTCAATATTCTATAGCTCCTTGGAGTCTCAAGTTGGGATTTTTGGGGTTAGCCCTCTCCGTTTCCCCTCTTTCTATGAATTTTGCCCATGCGGGAGATAAGCCCATTCAAAAAGCGAAGGCAGAAGTTGTGAAGCCGGGCTTAGATCCCCTTGATAAAGTTGCTGCCGCTCGAATCCCGGAGGGCAGGGTGACCGTCACGAACATTGAGGGAGCTTTAGAAGCCGCTTATCGAAACAATACGGAATTTAAAGAGCTGCAAGCACAGCTGAGGTCAAGAGACGAGCTGGTTCCACAGGCTTTAGCAGGATGGCGCCCAACTGTTTATGCGAATGCCCGCATTGGGGGGCAGAAGGATATCAGATCCGGCACCATAAAAGAGAGTGGAGAAGTTAATGCGTCGCCTCAGAACGGAAGTAATTTTTCAAGAGCCACAGCTGACATAACTCTTCAGCAGAATTTGTTTAATGGAGGTAAGACTGTTGCGGAAACATGTAAGGCAGAAAACATTGTTTTATCAGCACGGTCCCAGTTAGTCGACAAGGAGCGCGAAGTCCTTTTCAATGCGGTTAGAGCTTACTTTGAAGTTATTGCACGGACTTCCGAACTGAATTACAAAAAGAGCAATGAAGTAGCCTTTAAAAAGACGTTGGAGGCAACTCAAGATAAATTTAATGTTGGGGAAGAAACACGTACGAGCATCGCCCAAGCCCAGGCCGACTTAGCCAATGCCACAGCACAACGTCAATTGACAGAAGCTCAGCTCCTTGCGGCAGAAGCAACTTTTGAGCAGGTGACGGGCGCTCGTCCTGGAAAACTTAAAAAACCGGGCCAGCTTTCCGGTCTTCCTCGTGAATTGAAAGAAGCCGTTGAGTTTGCGAAGAAAAATAATCCTGCTATTTTAGCGGCGCTTTACCAGGAAAAGGCAGACCGCAATGCCATTAAAGAAAATGATGCTGACTTGCTGCCAAGAGTAGATTT
>CAZXMD010000104.1:0-6477 GCA_964641635.1 uncultured Candidatus Finniella sp.
CGCTCGTCACTTGCTCTCCTGCGGCAACAATCACATCATACTCCGGTGATTTGGTATTTCCCGCCAAACTTTGCGCATAACCGACAAGTCGGTTCGTAACCCCTGCCATCGCTGAAACAACAACGGCGACTTGATGGCCGGCATCAACTTCCCGCTTGATTTTCAATGATACTTTTTCGAGACGTGCAATGTCCGCAACGGAAGTACCCCCAAATTTTTGAACAATGCGCGCCATTTTCCCCGCGATATTTTTTGTAGAGTCTTGTAGGTTAGGTTTTAGATACTCTTAACGCTTTGAGGATAAACACGCAAGAGATGACTAAACCCAATATACCTCATTCTTCCATAGACCCTTCAGAGATTCAACGCTTTAGCAAAATTTCTTCTCAATGGTGGGATGAAAATGGACCTTTTAAACCTTTGCATCAATTGAACCCGACACGCCTTCAGTATATCCGAGACTGCCTGATCAGCCATTTTCAACGGCATTCCTCCAAAGACAAACCCTTAAGCGGTTTATCAATCCTGGATATTGGCTGCGGAGGGGGGCTTGTTGCTGAGCCATTAACACGCTTAGGAGCCACTGTAACAGGAATTGACGCAAGTGAAGAAGCCATAGAGGTTGCCAAGGCGCACGCAGCCATGATGGATCTGGCCATCACCTATATGTGTATCTCTGCTGAGGATTTAAAAGCCACAGGGCAAACTTTTGATGTCGTTCTTGCTCTTGAAATTGTGGAACATGTGGCTGATGTCGCCGGATTTTTGGAGACCTGTACACAACTTGTCGCTCCCAATGGCGCTCTCTTGCTATCTACTCTCAACCGAACATGGAAGTCTTATGCTGTTGCTATTCTGGGCGCTGAATACATCATGGGAGTCCTGCCCAAAGGAACCCACGATTGGCACAAATTCTTAAGCCCCGCAGAACTCGCCTCCCACTTACGGCCTCTTGGATTTTCGTTTGTTAACCTCAAGGGCATGTCTTACACACCCCTTAAAGGCCAATGGCATTTATCAAGGGATTTGGATGTAAATTATTTGGGGTATGCTGCGAGAACGGAATCGATGTAAAAACACCAGCGCATCCCCTCCCTTAAGCATAAAAAGGAGGGGATCAAGGTAATTTCGCTGATATTTATGGCGCTAAATGTACATCTATATTAGTCAGATCTCCCGGCCCTTTAGTAATAACATTACCAAAGGCATTTAATACACCAGCATTAGCCGCACTCGGAGCCGTAACGAACTTTGATCCCTCTGGACTATTTATGCCAACTTCTGCAATCACAGTGTACCCACCAACCACTTGAGCCAAAGTTTCGTCACTTAAACATACTATACTCATAATAACCTCCATGATTAAAACAGGGCCAAAACACGTTAATAATTGAAGACAATTACCAACATTAAATAATGTAGTATTATTGATAAAATTTTCAACTATTTGTTAATATTTTTATATTTTTTATTTATTAGATAATCGGTAGCGTCATGTACGTACATCGTCATTTTTTGCAGGAACCTCTAAACCTCTATTAAGTACATTGCTTAAATAGCAGATGACCTTTATGAGAGCTTGATCTATGATTTAACATTCTGGCGCATACGGAAATACTTTCATATAGCTAGAAAGAAAAGCCTCCCATCACCCTTTCAGAATATTGGGAAAACCACTACGCTCAGCGACTTCTTCATAGTCTTTAAGCTGGCCTTCAAACAGAGCGCTTTGGTTGGCATTGGCAACCACAAAAATGTGCGTTGCCACCGTGTCGATAAAGGACCGATCATGACTAACAAAAAGGATAGTTCCTTTAAACTCCGCCAAGGTTGCAGCCAAAATATCGGCGCTCGCCATATCCAAATGGTTCGTCGGTTCGTCAAGAATGAGGAAATTGGCTTGCTGAGCTAACAGGCAACACAAGCTGACGCGATTCTTTTCACCACCTGACAAGACGCTTACCTTCTTAAACACATCATCCTTTTGGAAGAGAAACTGCCCAAGAAGGCTGCGCACCATTTGCTCTGAAAGCTCCGGATTTGCCCGCAAAACATTCTCCAGGGCCGTCCCTTGTGCATTCAAGCTGTCCAGATGGTTTTGGGCATGATACCCCAACATCACATTATGGCCAAACTCCAACGCACCATCAATGAGAGGCAGACTTGCCGCCAGGGTTTTCACCAAGGTGGATTTGCCGATGCCGTTGGCCCCGATAATGGCAATCCTTTGTCCTCGTTGAATCGACAAATTCAAGTTGCGTGCAATGGGGGAGGTATATCCCACCGTTGCTTTTTGAAGCTTGAGAACGTCTTTTCCGCTCTGTGAAGCGATCTTCAGGTTTGCTGAGATGACACGCTGGGCTTTTGGAAGGTTTAAGGCATTCTCCACTTCCCTTAACTTCTCAATCTGTTTTACTCGACTTTGCGCTTGAGCAGCCTTAGAGGCCGACGCCCCAAATCGGTCAACGAATTTCTGAAGGTGAGCTTGCTTCTGCTGCAATCCCTTGGCTTGAGCTTCTGTTTGGGTACTGGCCAACTCGTACTGGACCAGAAATTGATCATAGTTCCCGACATACGGCGTCAAGGACCCATAAGCCAGGTGCAATGTGATCGTTGACAGACGATTGAGCAATGCACGATCGTGCGAAACGAACAGAAGTGTCCCTTCAAAGTTTTGCAAATAGTTTTCCAACCAAATCAGACTCGGCAAGTCCAGGTGGTTAGTCGGCTCGTCAAGAATCAGAAAATTCGGGTTGTTCACGAGGATTTTAGCCAGCTCCAGGCGCATGCGCCAACCACCGGAAAGCTCCAGGGGGGATTGGTCAAATTGCGCCGTTGAGAAACCAAGCCCAACAAGATATTTTTTGGCTTCCGATTCAACTTCATATCCCTGCAAAGCTTGAAACTCGGCTTCCGCTTTCTCATAGGCTTCATAAAGGTCATCCGTATAAGATTCCCCCATTTCGGCCAAATAGCGGTCGCGAACCATCCCAACAGCCTTAACGCGGACAGCTCCTTCCAGACATTCCGCCAAGACAGTTGATGCAGGATAGGGACTGGGCTCTTGAGGCAAATACCCCAGTACCAATCCCTTTGGTTTAATGAGTGTTCCTTCGTCAGCCTCATCTAATCCGCACAAGATATTCAAAAGTGTTGATTTACCGGCGCCATTATCCCCAACAAGCGCAATATGCTCCCCTTGTGGAAAATGGTATGAGACATCGTCGAGGACAGCTTTGCCCCCTAAGCGTTTTACTAAATTCTGGACATAAATCATAATACAATTCCTAATCACATTATTTGCCACCTATTTTTGGGCAAAAGAATCGTTACTCAATTTTAGTGGGTGTACCGTAATAGAAAAATATTAGGCACACATGCTTTTCAGCAGTGTGCGGTGCTATCCTGTGATGACATATCCTGAGGCAATCATGACAAACTTCCTTCTTACGTATCTCTATTACCTTTTATGTGGGCTTCTTTTTAAAATTGTCAAGAGAAGGCTGAAGTTCTCCGGAAAAGAATTTATCCTTGGGCAAAACCCAGTGAGATCCTTCTATAGGATCTCACTGTTCTGTCACCCCATACCACCGACCACACTCCTTTACACCAAAAATTCATCCAAATTCTGCATGCTTACTTTTTCTTAACTTTATAATTATAAGATATATTGAGCTCGTTATTAACGATTAAACAAAATTTAATATCAAAAACAGGAGAATACCCAAATGAACAAATCACTCCCCCATCTTTTCACGTTCTTTAGCGCCCTGTGCCTCAGCGTTCCTGCTTATACGGCTGATGGGGAATGGGGCGTAGGCACCCCCACAACAAGAAGAGGCACACCCCAAAGGGATTGGACTGGAACGAGCGCCGCCACATCGTCAGCCCCTAGCCCGCTATCCTCTTCCTCTAGCTGGGGCAGCGCCCCACGTTTAAAGGATCAACCTGAATTAGAGAGGCTTCGTCTAGAAACCGATGAATTACCCAGGTCATTCGGTGAAAAAGATAAAGCGGCGCCTGCTGCCTCACATGAAGAGCCCTTTAACCCTTACACACATCCTGTCCTGTCTTTCCGGTGGATAAGTCTTCTCAACGGCTACCCTGATCCAACTTCGACCAATTATGACTCCAGAACACGCCAATATTATGACGCCTCAACAGGTATCTTTCCTTCAAAACAACCCCCTTCCAGCAGCCTTAAAAACCAAATTGGCCCTGAAGTAAAAGCCTGGGAAGCACAAGTAAGGACAGATCGGGAAGCCTACATGGCTGCCTATCGGGATTGGCAACACAAGCAGAAACGTTATCACCGAAAGTTAACCGAAGATCTTAGCAGTGCAGTGCAACAACTCGGAGCATTGACTGACAGCCTGTTTATAGCTGGCCCCCAAGATGCGAGCAAATCATCTCCTATAGGAGAAAGTGGAAAAGAAGCTAAGAATGCAGAGATTTTACAGCGGGCAAAAATAGACGCTGAGCAGGCTGAAGGTACCTTTAAAAAATTACAAAAGTTACTTATAGCGCTGCACCCAACAGAATGTAAAATCGTTGGGGATGAGCGCCAGCTTTCTTTCTTAACTGCGGAAGAGTTTGAGCGACGCTTCATATGGGGTTTTGTCGAAAAGCCTTTGGTAACACCCTACAAAACACTCCCCGGACAACGCCTTGACCCAAATAATGTCAAAGGGTTATTGCTAACAGATCCTGTAGATATCCGGATCGGGATCCATATCCTATCATGGATGGTGCTTCATTTAAAACGCGAATATGAAATTCTTGTTGATATCCGCACACGCTACAAAAGAGACTTTGTTCCCAAAGTTACCGGCCTCTTCAGTCCGACTACATGGAGCGATTGGTACTACTCAACATCAGCCGGTGGATTAAAGGATCAGTTGAAACGGGACTATCCTTCCTCTTCAATTGCCCATTTTCACGAACCAAAAACAGATCAAGAGGAAACCTTACGATTATTGAGACGGGATAACCTTGGCCTTAAATTGCGATCAGCCTACTTAGATCATATCAAGCGCTATCAGGAAGTTGAGAGCCAGGATTTATCAGGATCATTTTTCAAAATCTATCAAGGATTAGACCACGTTTCAAACGTAGATAGGCAAACAACCCATACGATCAACAAATCGGGTGAACAAAGAACATTTCCCAAGCCTCTATCAACACCCTTTTTAAGTATTCAGACGAGGCTCCAACCTGCTGTCTTTGAAGGCGGAGACGCTATTTCCGATACTGTTATGCCCTTTGTTATTCCCAAAAAAGCCCAAATGGCTGTAGAGTACGTGTCCCCCAAAGCAATGGGTTTTCATAGAAACCTTTGGCCAAGTGTTATGAATGAGCTTCGCATTCAAGGAAAAAACATCCTGAAATCAGCATCTTTTAGCTTAGAAGGAGCCGCAGAATATGCCAGATTATATAGTCGGTATGAAAGTGCTGTTCAAAACATCCGTCTTTATTTAAAAGCCCTTCAAACAGCAGATTCCTTTTCCATACCAACACCCTTTGAATTTTTCTTCATGGCCCCACCACTCCCTAAACAACTTGCGCCAGAAACGGTGGTTGACCTGGAAGAGTTCGGAATTACTGATCAGGACCTCAGCAACCTTCGTCTGTTACCGGGCGCCAAAAGTGAACCTATTTTACATCGTTACGCCAAGATAGGTTTAGCCCGCAACACGCTCCAGTCCCCAACCCCAGCAGCATTTGGACCAAGCCTAACATCCCTGGATGTCAGTCAGAATCAGCTCAACAACCTTGAGTTTGCTGTCCCTTTAACAGGATTAACAGAACTCGATGTGTCTGATCAAATCTTACATAGCTTATCACCCTTCGGAAATGAAGGCGTTGCACCCCTTCCAAAATTAGAACGGTTTATTCTTGCCCATACAGGTTTGGGGCAAATTGGCCCCCTTGCAAGCTTTTCTTCCCTTCGAACTTTAGACCTTTCGAGGAATGATCTTGTGACGGTTGCGCCTCTGAAAGACCTTAAAACACTTGAAGAATTAAACCTTGCACAAAACAAAATTACGGATATTGTGGATCTTGAATCACTCTACAGGCTTCGTGAACTTAATGTTTCTGGGAATTCTGTAAAAGACCTGAAACCAATCGTCAAGTTGGAAGCATTGCAACTATTAATTGCAAACCAATGTAACTTTAACGGAAGCTGGTTGACTTTCCTTCCAGTTGCAACAAATGATGCTGATCCACGCCCTAAGGCATTAACGCATCTTCTGCTGAAGGGAAATGAAAAATTAGAATGGACACCGTATCAAGCCAAAAGGTCTTATTCTTCGTCTGACGTGAGTTCCAACAATTCAGCCTTTAATACTTCTTTTCCTGCCTTACGGGTTTTAGAAGTTGGGATCAATGCTAAATTGGAAGCAGCGGCGGACAAGCCTATTACTTTAAGAAACCTCTGCAAAAGCTGAAGAGTTTATCCGGGTAATGTGGTAAAAT
>CAZXMD010000105.1:0-6475 GCA_964641635.1 uncultured Candidatus Finniella sp.
TATTACGCAACTTATTTAATTAATAAATTTTTCGTTGTTTTTTTATGGCTATCTCTAGTTATTGTCTAAAAAACAACCAGTTTATATGAATTTTTGAGGGATAATTTACTCACCTCAAGAACACAAGTACACAAAAAAAATCATATTGTAAATACACTTCTTATTAAAATTTCAAAATATTTTTAGTGCGTTTTTTAATTTTTCATTCCTGAGAGGGTTTCCGTGAAGATGCAATTGTATTCTGGCAAAGGCTTCCCTTTTCTCTCAATCAATTGACTTTTCCGCCTATTCCTTTCATATTTAGGTCACACTAAAGCCAGATTAAGGTCATAAATCATGCCAAAAACCGTTGATTTATCTGTTGTCATTCCCGTTTATAATGAGGCAGAGAATCTGCTTCCCTTATTCCAACGACTGACTGAAACACTTGATAAAACAAAACAGCCTTATGAAATTATTTTTACCAATGACGGCAGCGCGGACACTTCCCTTGATGTTTTAAAAGGATTCTATAAAAGTCGGCCAGATGTGATCCGCATCATCGATTTCCATGGTAACTTTGGCCAGCACATGGCTATTATGGCTGCTTTTGAACGGGCTTCCGGCAAAACGGTTGTCACTCTGGATGCTGACCTGCAGAACCCTCCGGAAGAAATCCCAAAATTATTGACGAAAATAGCCCAAGGGTATGACTGTGTCGGCAGCTACCGGGCCAACCGACAGGACTCTTTCTTTCGCACCCATGTCTCCCGCTTTGTCAATTGGTTCCGGGAAGCCACAACCGACATCAAGATGCGCGATCAGGGGTGTATGTTACGCGCTTATTCCCGCCAAATCGTCGATCAAATCGTTCAATCGGAAGAACGGTCAACCTTTATTCCCGCCCTTGCCTATAAGTTTTCCCTTAACCCCACCGAAGTTGAAGTGAAACACGATGCTCGTGGAGCCGGGGTATCAAAGTACAATCTTTACCGATTGATCCGCTTGAACTTTGATCTTATTACGGGGTTCTCTCTTGTTCCTTTGCAAATTTTTACGCTGTTTGGCATGGTTGTATCAGCCCTAAGCGGCTTTCTCGTCGCCTATATGCTCTTGCGCCGATTGATTGTAGGGCCAGAAGCTGAGGGCTTATTCACCCTGTTCGCCATTCTCTTTTTCTTAGTCAGCGTTGTTATTACAGGTATTGGCATCATCGGAGAATATTTGGGACGCATTTTTCAAACGCTGAGCCACCGTCCCAGATATATTGTTCGAGAAATTATTGAAAAGAAGAAATGATAAAAATTGCTGTTTTTGGTTACGGCCTTGTTGGCCACACCTGCCTGAAAGCCTTAATTGACGCAAAAGAAACGATCGTCGGTGTTTTTACCCATCCGGATGCGCCTGGAGAGTCTTTATGGTTCCCCTCGGTCGCCCAACTGGCCAAAGATCATCATATTCCCGTCATTGCAACAGAAAGTCCGAAAGACCCACAAGTCTTTGCCGCACTCCAAGAGATGCGGCCCGACCTTCTCTTTTCTTTTTTCTACCGCAAAATGATTCCGGAAATTATCCTGGATATCCCGCGCCTGGGCAGCTTTAACATGCACGGTTCCTTGCTCCCCCGCTTTCGGGGAAGAGCCCCTATTAATTGGGCGCTGGTTCATGGAGAAACGGAAACAGGTCCTACCCTTCACCGCATGGTAAAATCTGCCGATGCCGGCGCCATTGTGGACCAGGAAGCCGTCGCAATTGGGCCCACCGATACGGCATTCGATCTCACCCATAAAGTCGGCAACGCGGCCGTGCGTGTTTTGCTACGGCAACTCCCAGCCTTAAAAGAAGGGTGTGCGCCTTCTCTTCCTCAAGATAACTCTAAAGCAACCTATTTCGGGGGACGAAGCGCAAAAGATAGCCGCATCAACTGGCATCAGTCCGCCTGGCAAATTCACAATTTGATTCGCGCCGTTCCTTACCCTTATTTTCCTCCTGCATTTACAGAATATAAAGGTAAAAAATTGGACGTGCGCGCGAACCGGTTGCCTGAAGGCGCAACCTTAGAAAACCCCGCCAAACCCGGCCAGGTGATCGCGAAAGGGGAGGGGTGGATTCGGGTAGCCTGCGGTGACGGACAGGATTTCCTGGACATCACGGCTCTCTCTCGTCCTATTGCAGACATGAACGTGGGGGATGTTTTGGGATAACGGAGTTGTCTAATTCTACTGTCACTCAAGTCCCGCCCAAAAGTCTTTGGCCAGATCCAGGTTGTACAGCCGGTTCATGACGGGCAAACCCGTCGGGGAAGTTACATTGATTTCCGTGATAAAGTCCCCAATCACATCAATACCCACAAGATAGAGCCCCCGCTCTTTTAAGGTCGGGCCAATCCGTGCACAAATTTCCCGGTCCCGGGGTGAAAAATCACAAGCTTCCGGAAAGCCACCAAGACGCAGGTTGCTGCGGATCTGGTCTTTCGGGGGAACGCGGTTAAAAATTCCTACAGGGTTTCCATCCATCAGAATAATCCGCTTATCGCCTTTTGCCACTTCCTTTAAGAATTTCTGGAAAATGGGTGGCGTTTCATAAACTTTACGATAGGCCTCCAAAATACCAGTGAGGTTTGAGTCACCCGGATGCAACAAAAGAACGCCATTGCCTCCAAAATCAAATAATGGCTTTAAGATAACGGATCCGTGGGTTTGGATAAAGGCGTCAATCAACGCCCGGTCCCAGGACATCAACGTGGGCGGCATAAGGTCTTTGAAAAAAGTTACGAGCAGTTTTTCCGGTGCGTTTCGAACGCCAACCGGGTTGTTAATCACTTTTGTAGAGGAAGGAAGAAGCTCCAGAAAATGGGTAGCAGCAATATAAGCCATATTGAAAGGAGGGTCCTGGCGCATGAGAACAAAACGGGCTTGGCTCAAGTCTAGGTGTGTCTCCTCTCCTAACGTATAAAAATCTTGTTTTCTGTCTTTAAAGGTTACCCAATTCCCCCTCGCAACAACCTTGCCCTCTACATAAGACAAGGTCTCTGGGGCATAGACAAACAGTCGGAATCCCCGATTTTGCGCTTCTAACCCTAAGGCAAACGTTGTATTGGTTTCGACACGAATATGCGCAAGAGGCTCCATTTGTAAGGCAACAACGGGCGCTGTCATGTTAGGCGACCTCCTTTGTTGGGACATCTGACGGAAGAAGCTCGATATCTTCAGCCAATTCCAGGGATTGGAGATGACGGGGCGTATGATCAATAGCGGAAAGTTCGTCAATTTCCTCATTAGAGGTATCAAGCGCCTTAAACTTTCGGGCAGAAACCAGAACGCGCCGTTCCAGCGTCCCCACGGTTTGGTTGTACGAGTCCACAACCTGCCCCAGATGACGTCCCATGCGGGTCATATGGCTACCCATGTCACTTACCCTTTTGTAAAGTTCACGCCCAAGGTCGCTAATGGCTTTGGCATTTTCGGCAATACTCTCCTGACGCCAACCATAAGAAACCGAACGCAACAGGGCAATGAGGGTAGTAGGGGTGGCGAGAATCACTTTTTCCCGCACGCCAACTTCAATTAAGGTTGGATCCTTTTCAAGAGCTGCGCTAAAAAATGTTTCACCAGGCAGAAAGAGAACCACAAATTCTGGCGTTGAATCGAACTGGTCCCAATAAGCCCGCTGACTTAAAGCCCGGATATGGGTACGCACCTGACGTGCATGCTCCACAAGCTTATCGGAACGTGTTTGGTCATCCGGCGCTTCCAAGGATTCAAGATAAGCGGAAAGAGGGGCCTTTGCATCCACGACGATTTTTTTGCCCCCCGGCAGATTGACAACCATATCCGGACGCAACCGCCCATTTTCTCCCTCAACAGAAACCTGCTCTGCAAAGTCACAATAAGCAACCATGCCAGCCATTTCAACAACCCGCTTTAGTTGCATTTCTCCCCACTGCCCCCGCACACTCGGCGTTCGCAAAGCTTTAACCAGATTCGACGTTTCCTGGCGCAGCTCCTTCTGACTGTTGACCAACTCTGCAACCTGATTCCGTAAGACCTGATAAGCCCCTACCCGCTCTTTTTCCAGATCCAGAAGCTTAACATCCACCTTTCCAAGGGCTTGCTGGACAGGCGTCAACATTTCATGAATGGCTTTCTGGCGGGTTGTTAAATCTGTTTTTGCAGACTCCTGAAACTTTTCCAAAGTTGATTTTGCCAGATCCAGAAAGGATTGATTGTTTGCAGATAAAGCATCTGCTGACAGGGCCTTAAAGGTCTGAGCGAGACGACTTTGCGCTTCTTCCAGGAGGACAATTTTTTCCTGGGCCTGGCGGCGCTCATGATCAAGAGCTGTTGAAAGCTCAATGGTTTTCGCTCTCAAATCTACCCCTTCTTGGGTGATTCTGGATACTTGAGCTTCTAGGGTGGGCACCCGGCTGGCCCGCTCTTCCAACATAGCCCCTCGGGTTTGTTCTTGGGCGAGGCTTTGCTGAAGATCATTGATTTTCTGACCTTGGATTTGGTTTTCGTTGGCGTTTTGAGCCAGAATACGGCGCATCATCCGGCGGCTGTAAACGAATACAGCGGCTCCGGTTAACAACGCACCCCCAAAAAAAGCCACGATCCAGATCACAGTTTATTCCTCTATTAATAGATATGAAGTGATTTTACGCAGATTTCCTCTCGCTTTTCGAGGGGGATTTTGTGTACTGTACAAAAAATAATAATCCTTGAGGGGGGGCAACAATGGTATGGCAGGGCGCTTTAGGAATTTTCGTTTTTTTAGGTATCGCTTGGCTGTTTAGTGAAAACCGATCAGGCGTCCAAAAACGGGACATAGCTTTGGGTCTTGCCTTACAGGTTGGGCTTGCCATTATCATTACCCAATTCCCCCTCATCCGAAATGCTTTTGAAAGTTTAAGCAAAGGTGTAGAGGTACTGAAACATTCTACCCAGGTTGGAACGCAATTTGTATTCGGCTATCTCGGCGGTGGCGCTGTTCCCTTCAGTGTGCTCCCAGACTCCGGAGCGGGTACATTTATTTTTGCCCTTCAGGCTTTACCAACCATTATGGTGGTTAGCGCCCTTTCCATGCTGCTTTTCCATTGGGGCGTTTTACCCGCAATTGTTCGAGTTTTCTCAAAAGCCTTGCAGCGCACCTTGCGCATTGGTGGGGCCTTGGGCGTTGTTGCGGCTTCTAAGGTGTTCCTGGGCAACCTTGAGGCGCCCCTGTTGGTTCGTCCTTATCTCAAAAACTTTAGCCGATGCGAGCTGTTCACCGTCATGACATGTGGTATGGCCACAACAGCAGCGAGCGTAATGGCCTTATATACCTCCATTCTTGAAGGCACAATTTCCAATCCCATCGCCCATATTTTGACAGCCTCCATCATCAGCATTCCGGCCGCCATCACACTGTCCCGGATTTTAATTCCCCATGAGGGCGCCATGACCTCTGGCAGTCTCGTTGCCCCCTATCGGTTTTCAAACTGGATGGATGCAGTTTCTCGGGGGACGTCCGATGGCCTGACAATTTTTCTTCATGTCATGGCGATGCTGATTGTGGTTCTGGCCCTTGTCTCTTTACTGAACGCTATTTTAGCTGTTTTGCCAAACCTTGGGGGGGAGGCCATTACCATGCAGCGTATCCTGGGGTATGTCATGGCGCCCGTTACCTGGTTGATGGGCGTTCCGTGGGCAGAGGCGCCCACGGCCGGAAAACTGTTAGGGACGAAAACGGTTTTAAACGAGGTTGTGGCGTTTCTAGAACTATCCAAACTCCCCCGTGCCGAGTTAAGTGCCCATAGCGCTTTAATTATGACTTATGCCTTGTGTGGATTTGCGAACTTTTCAGCCATTGGTATTATTATTGGCGGTATTGGTTCCATGGTTCCGGAACGTCGTGATGAGATTGTAGCGCTTGGAATTAAATCTGTTTTTGCCGGAACCCTAGCAACGTGTATGAGCGGCACAATAATTGGAATATTGACGCATTTAAGCGGGGAGATCTTGAAATAATTAAGATTTTCATGCCCACACAAAGGTACATGCGTCAAAAAGAACGGGATAATTAGAACGCTTTTAATTGACAAAGGCTCCTATTTCTATCATTGGTAGTAAGCACCAAAAGCAAAAAGAAAGAAAAAATATGGGTCTATTTTCATCTTTGAACCGTGAACAAAAAGAATCCATTGTACTCTTGCAGGTCGGCACTTTTCTCGAATATTTTGACTTGATGCTCTATGTCCACATGGCGGTTCTGCTCAATGAACTTTTTTTTCCAAAAACGGACCCTCACACGACAACTCTACTAACGGCTTTTGCTTTATGTTCCAGTTTGGCTTTTAGGCCGATTGGCGCCCTGATTTTTGGGTGGATTGGCGACCGCATCGGTCGAAAACCAACGATTATTATCACAACGGGCATGATGGCGGTTTCCTGCCTTATTATGGCCAATCTTCCAACCTATGCTCAAATAGGTATAACTGCTGCGTGGCTTGTTACGA
>CAZXMD010000106.1:0-6303 GCA_964641635.1 uncultured Candidatus Finniella sp.
GGATGCCCGCAAATTATCACAAGAAACTCTTCGGTTAAAGGGATAAAGGCTTTTATAGAGAGCATGAAGATAGCCGCTCGTGCAAAAGAGGGTGCAGCTCATCTTGTCGCTTCATCTAATAAAATATATGATAGAGGTTTTGCTAAACACCGGTCTAAAACCAAGCGCTGCCGCCGATAACCGTAATGATTTTATTGACGTCACTTGGCGTTGAAATATAGGCCAAAGCCTCATCCCGAAAAATTGGTTGTGAATCTGCTTTTAGCTTTGCTTCAAGATTTTCGTTCGGGTTGTCCATCATGATGCCTCGCTCTATTGGATCATTCTGTGCTCTTTCTAAACTGTACGAACCATTTGCTAAATATTAATTAACTAAAATTTTATCTTACCAGGACGCCTCTCAAAACCTCGTCAATTGCGAGGAGCAAAACGACAAAACAATCCATGAACCTTTTGAATTCAATTAGATATGAATCACCACACTCGGTTTTTAGAGGCACCCGCCAGTTATATGCCCCTAATTTTAAGAAAAGTTAGCTTGACGCTGCCCCCACAAATGGTATTCTCGAAAGAAAAAGCGAAAAAGTCTTTAAGGTGAAGAGTAAATTTAGTGGAAATAAGGGTTTTATTAATGATGGAAAATAAATTTATAAATTGTATGTTTTTACGCTGCTCTTTGGCAAGTATTATTGTGCTATTAGTTACATACAATGGAGCTGCGACAGAAGACCCTGTGACTTATGACTTACGTACCGCTTTGGGAAAAACCATTGAAGAGTTAAGAGAAGTGAATGCCAGAATTGTAGATATCTGTCCCCCTGGGAATTTAGGCCAGATCTTACATATTTATAATAACAGCTCCCTACCCTCATTTAACTTCCCTACAGAAGAAGATGCTGACGATATTTATAGGAACATTGAGGAAAACATAGTCCAAGATGCGCAAAATTTTAACCAACAAGGTATTCTTGCAAAAAGCTATCAAAGCTTTGTGTCGAATTTTGCGCGATACAATGGGGAAAAAGGGTTAAAACTTGAAGGATGTGATAAATTTGTTTCTACTAATTCATTGTTCTGTTCACAACATAATATAGAATTCACATCTAAAACCTTTCAGTTTATGACGTGTTTTATAGAAGCTGTACCTGAAAAATCATCTATTAAAATCGTTCCTCATCCAAGCGTAAATTCTTCTATTGAATACATTATGTTTTTACCAAAACGTCCTATCGTATTTGTTCAAGGAAAAATCGATTTTGTAAATCTAATCTTTGATTCTTTTATGGTATCCCATTCTGACCTATGTATTCAATTTCGAGGCTATTCTTGAACCATAATGACTCAGTTCCCTTACACCTCAACCGTTCAGGAAGTTGGCATAAAGCTGGGGTATGCTTTTTAAAGACTGGTATTTTCTGGAAAATGTTCAATATGAATTTGCCCATTTGCACCAACATAATGAACCTGCTTTCCGAGCAAGAAGGCTGTATAATTCACTGTGCCGGCCTTGATGATGCGGTTTAAAAATTCCGGATAATTAATCTCGCCTCGTTGGATTGTGCACACCGCTTCAATGACGTCTTTCTCGGAAAAATTTTCCCCCGTTTTGAAAGAGTTTGGATAAGGCGACTGTATCGTACAATGAGACCCATCTGTTGCATAATAAGTCGTTTTCAGGGCAACCAGATCTGTATAATAGCGCTCAATTCCAGCCGCTATGAGATTTTTGACGACCTCTGGAAAGGTATGTTCCCCCGAAAAACTTCCTTTCAGGTTATGCTCAATGATATCAATAATTCTTTTATCCATTTTCAATGTTCCTTTTCATGTTAGAGAGCCACCCACTCATTTGAATAGACGGCAGGTTTAAAAATAATTTGTAAAAGAGCTTTTGGAATTGCTCCCTTTCCTCATCTGTGAGGCACCCAAAGAACTGCTGTTCATTATCCCGGGCTGTCTGGATGAGATGAGGAACCAATTCTTGACCATTTGCGGTTAGCTGAATATGACCTGATCGACGATCTGCTCCTTGCTGGTGGGTAATCAACTCCTTTATGATGAGCCGATCCACAACACGGGAAATGGATGCTTTATCCACCTCAATAAATTTTGAGAGTGCAGTAATAGAAGAGGCGTCTTCATGATAGAGGGTTACTAAAATGCACCATTGGCAAACGGTTACATCGAAGGCCTCAAGGCGCCTTTCAAAGCCTTGATGTACTTGCATGCGTAAACGGTTCAGCCAGTAGCCAATGTCGTCTTTAAGGTTATGTTTTTTCCTATTCATAAACCTAATATGGTTGATGCAACAACAGTTGTCAAGACAACTTTTTGTGAGAGATAAAAAATTTAGAGGGCGATAGGCTGCATTTAACCCTTCATATCTGTTTTGATCTTTTGTCCGAAAGTGAGGCGAAGGGCATTGAAGATTGCAAGTACATCAATGCCTTCCTGAAGGAGAGCGCCAGCCAC
This sequence comes from uncultured Candidatus Finniella sp., assembly GCA_964641635.1. GTDB lineage: Bacteria > Pseudomonadota > Alphaproteobacteria > Paracaedibacterales > VGCI01 > VGCI01. The sequence continues at coordinate 2,473 of CAZXMD010000106.1, forward strand.
AGGCGCAATAAATCCGGCAGCGGCGAATCCCATTCCGATGAGACTCAATACCATCCCCCCTACAGCGCTTTGTAAGGCTATTTTTCGAGACAGATGGCTGATGTGAATCAGCTGATCCACCTTGAATAAGGTGCTGTCCATGATAACGACACCCGCAGCAGCTGCTGTTATGTTGCTTTCTTTTCCAAAGGCAACGCCAACAGTGGCCAGTGCCAGCGCGGGGGCATCATTAATACCGTCTCCCACAAATAGGGTGGGCGCTTTTGTAATTTCCCGTCGCATAATATCCAGCTTTTCTTCCGGACTTTGAGAAAAGTGAACTTCATGTATCCCAAGTAATTCTCCTAGATATTTAACTTCTGATTCTTTATCCCCTGAAACAAGGAGAATACGGTTAAACTTATGAGAAGGGCCCAAATGGCTGATAAAAGACGCCCCTTCTTTTCGAGGGACATCACGAAACTGGAACGTTCCTGCGTAGCGATCGTTCACCATAATGATACACTCCATGCCCGGGCTCACCGCAGGCAGAAGGTTTGCGATTTCTGGAGATTCCTTTATCAGCTTCTTGCGATGGGTAATATGAACCTTTTGCTCATCAATGGTCCCCGTTAATCCATGTCCCGGTTTTTCTGAAACATTCCTGGCTTTGAGCAAAGAAATTTTGGCTTTCTTTGCAGCTTTTAGGAGTCCTTGCGCTAAAGGATGTTTGGAATATTGTTCAAGACTGGAGGCCAATTGAAGGACGTGGTCGGGATTAAGTTCAGGGGCAGTAAGTGTGTTCACAAGTTCAGGCTTGCCGTAAGTTAACGTCCCCGTCTTATCAAAAATAGCTGTCCGACAGGTTGGGAGCCGTTCTAAAGCTACAGGGTCCTTAATGATGATACTTTGTCGTGCGGCCATGGAAATGGCGCTTATGATGGTAATAGGAATCGCAATGAGCAAGGGGCAAGGGGTCGCAATGACCAAAACGGAAAGGAAGCGTAACGGGTCCCCCGTTAGACCCCAGGCGATGCCAGCACAAACCAGAGAAATAGGCACAAAAATTGCGCCGAGCTGGTCTCCCAGACGACGTAAAGTGGGTCGTTTTTGTTGGCTTTCGGCCATAACCTCAATGATTTTACTGTACCGGGAGTCCGCAGGTGTTTTTTCGACACGTACGACCAATAGAGTCTCCCCATTGATGGTCCCCGAAAGAACCGTCGTTCCAGGCGCTTTGGCGACTTGATAGGGCTCCCCTGTCAGGTAAGATTCATCCATTTCACCTTGCCCTTCTTCAACAACGCCATCAATGGGGCAGACTTCATGAGGGAAAATAACGATGATGTCGCCAACACGGATATCAGCAATTTTAACCTGGCGTAAAATCTCTCCCTCTTTTAAATGGGCCGTGGTTGGCATGCGATCAGCTAAGTCTTTGAGAACAGAAGATGCTTTCCTTAAGGCATAGGATTCAAGAGCCTGCCCACTGGCGAGCATCAGGATGATTAAGGTGGCGGCAAGATATTGATCTAAAAGAACTGCTGAAATTAAGGCGAGGGCAGCCAATATGTCTGCTCCAAAATCTTTTTTTATGATCTTTAATAAAATTAACCTCAATAAGGGCGCGCCGCCGCCAAATATCACGAAAAGAAGGGGGATATTCTCGACTTGGACGCCACTCAAGGGGGGATAAGCCATGGCTTTGAGGAAAAGATGAATGATAATCATTAGAATTGATAGGCCAACGAGGCTTATCTGCCACTTTGAGATTAGCGAAAGAAGATTTCGCGGCTGAATCATTGATATTCCCCCAAAATTGGGCTTCAAATGCTTATATAGAATACCAGAAATTGGATAACATATCTTTAATAATAGAATTTAGGCCTGTGGTTCTCTTATAAGGCTGCCTTTTAACCAGATGTTTACGCTCCCTCCTGTAAGATAGATGAGATAGGTATTTTACATCGTCCTACTCAATAACTTGTGAGGAAAAATGAAACAATTTTCATCCGGCGCTCATACAAAACAGGCTGATCTGGACTATATTCGTCAATTGATGGGGCAACCTCTTCTCAAAAGAGATGAAGAGCACGACCTTGCCCTTGCATGGCATGATCATCAGGATGAAAAGGCGCTCCATCAGTTGGTTCAGGCTTATATGCGGTTGGTGGTGAGTACCGCCGTCCGGTTTCGCCATTATGGCATTCCTTTATCAGACCTCATTCAAGAGGGTAATTTGGGGTTGATGTATGCGGCGGAGCGTTTTGAACCTGACCGCGATGTGCGTTTCTCCACATATGCACGGTGGTGGATACGATCCCATATACAAGAATACATCTTACGGAACTGGTCTATTGTTCGTACCGGCTCTACATCAGCTCAAAAGCAATTATTCTTTAATTTGCGTCGCCTTAAGGCACAATTGGCAAAAATGAGTACGGATCAAATGACCCTGGAAGAACGGGGCCATATAGCAGAAACCCTGCAAGTACCGCTTCATGATGTAGAAGATATGGAAAACCGTCTTTCTTCCCATGATTTATCTTTAAGTCATCCCATGAGTGAAAGTGGCAGCGATGATTGGGTAGACTCTTTAGCAGATCAAAAGTTAGACCCTGAAGCTTCTGCCGTGCATACTTTGGATGAAAGTGTTCGCCGTTTATGGATTCAAGGAGCAATGCATTATTTGAGCCCCCGGGAGCGGATGATTATTACAGTTCGCCGTTTAGCGGACCACCCAACAACATTGGAAGATATTGGTAAACAATTGAAGATCAGCAAAGAACGTGTGCGCCAGTTGGAGGTGCGTGCTATTCGTAAGATGCGCCACCATTTGCTTCATAATATTCAAGATTTGAGAGAAATGCTGTAATATAGAGGTCGGTAGGAAAATCATGCATAAAGGGGATGCTGTAAAAATTACATTCTGGGGCGTCCGGGGTAGCCATCCTCAGAGCAAACTTTCTCATGCGAAGGTAGGGGGCCACACCAGTTGTGTGAGCCTGGAGGCTGGTGATCAATATCTGATTTTTGATGCAGGTACAGGGATTATTGATGCTGGAAATGAATTTTTAAGTCAGGGATTCAGAAAAGCGACCTTACTCATTTCCCATGCCCATATAGACCATATCAGCGGTTTTGCTTTTTTCAAGCCACTTCACTGTCCAGACTTTGAATTGACAATTATCTCAAGTGGTTTGCTGACAGAAGGAAGAATTGAGCCCATTCTTTCCAAGGTTGTTTCTCCGCCCTATTTTCCTGTTCCGTGGAGCAAGGTTGCTTGTAAAAAAACATGCATAGATGTTCCGAGTGGCGCCCAGTTTTCTGTTGGTCATTTGAAAGTTTCAACGATAGCTTTGGACCATCCAGGAGGAAGCTCCGGATATCGTATCGATGTGGGAGATAAGTCTGTTTGCTATATTACGGATACGGCTCATACGCCCGGCGAGATCGATCATAAGTTGGTCGAGTTCATTCACCGGACAGATATGTTGATTTATGATGCAACATTTACAGAAGAAGAATTTTCCGCCAAACCCACCTGGGGTCATTCAACCTGGAACCAGGCAGTGGTCCTTGCCAAGGCGGCTGCCATTGGAGAGCTTGCCCTTTTCCATCATAGCCCCGATCATGATGATGCCTTTATGGCGGATATTGAAACCCAGGCCCAAACGCATTTTTCGCGGACCTTTGTAGCATGCCAGGGAATGGTCCGGGTGGTTTGAGGACGATTGGTTCTTTCTATAATAAAACCGACATAATAACGATGAACAATAGCTGACGTCACAAAGTGGCCCTTACCACCCGACATAATTTAAAAATTAGCTAAAATGTGTTATTCCTCTTTGG
>CAZXMD010000107.1:0-6228 GCA_964641635.1 uncultured Candidatus Finniella sp.
TGTTCTCTATCAATCCCGACAGAACCAGCGAAAAGCAGAAAAAATCAGATTGCCAGGGGAATAGATGAGGAATGTCCTGTTATGGCAATTGCCATAACAGGACGCCCATTATAGCGTGGTGGTGTTTTTTTGTAATTTTAGGGCTGCTATTTGCGCCTCTAACCGTTCTATCTCTGTTCGAACATCTACATTTCCCCTAATTCCTCTATGCATAATGGCATCTCCAGCACTCACCGTTTGATCCGTCGTGTGAATGTCCGGCTTTGCATCTTGTTGTCTAATTGTAATATCTACCCCATCTACCGTTAGAATAAGAGGAATGTTGGATTCTAAAAGATAGGGGATCTTCGAAGTTACTTTTTGACAGAATCCGTCAATACTATCATGTTCGTAAAAGGAACCGGCAAAGGCTTTAGAAACCTTTTCAAAATAAGAGGCATTGTCCTTGCTTGGCAAGCCTACACGGCAAAAATAGGGTTGTGCAAAACTACCCTCATGCTGCATTTTCGACATGGATTCTAAGCTGGCGGTTAGATCAGATTTTGATTCATGTTCACCATCCGTAAAAGCAACAACAACCTTACGTTCATCCGGACTTGAGAGCCTCAAACGCTCTCCAACTTTTGTTAAATCGGTGCCGCCAGAAGTACCTATAGCTTTCCAAGCAATCCTGGAGTGATCGGAATGGGTAAAGCTATACGTATCATAGCGAGAAATATCATTGTTAAAGGCATAAACTTCTACGTTGAGCGACTGACCTTCCGTGAGAGCGTCCCGAAGCGCCCTTAAAAATATCGGCATCTTCTGGTTTACTGAAGTAATCTTCTCACCGCTCATACTACCGCTTTGATCAATGACAATTTCAATGGTCTGGGCCGTGCCTCCCTCATTCTGATAACCATCATGACCAAGCATGACCGTGCGCACCCGATATTGGCCAGGCGTAGAAGTCCCCACCAAACTGATGTCGCCACCAGCCGCAGCCGTTAATTTCTTTAAGATACTCTGTAAGGAGACCTGTGACGCAAAAATATCTTCACTATCTGTAGGCTCGGTTTGAACGTTTAGACCACAAAAATATTCCGTTAAGAGCCCATAATTAATGACAAGATAGTCATCTACCGTTTGAATAATTTGGGAATTAGAACGACTAATCCAGTTGAAATACGGGGATCGATTTTTAACTTCATCCACATACATATTTGCTAACTTTTGATTGAAAGTCAGTTCTCTTCCTTTCGGCCCATAAGGTATTTTCAGGCAACTGTCTTGATCAAGCTGATTCGCAATTGCAAAATTACTCAAGTCGTCTTGTTGAACGCCAAGAGAATCCAAGCAGTCTTGCCAACAGGCAAATTGAGGGCTTGCGAAAGCTTGAGTCGTTATCGCTTTTGATGAAACAGGAATAACATGTTTTCGAAGTTCATTAAAATTGTTCAATTTGGCAATTGCCCCATCAAGTTGATCTTGGGTACCTTTAAGATTGACCGTATCGCCATTAATTTGAACATCTACACCAAAGATTTGGTTAAAGAAGCCGGATAGCCTTTGTTCCCTTGACCGGGCATACTGTTCAGATCTGCTGATATCCTCCATTGCATAAGCCTGGGGAGCTATCCATAAACTTTGTACAACGACCAATATTGCAAGGAAGATTTTTCTTTTCATGAATATGCTCCATCTCATTTTTTTATTTTTTATTACAAGGGATAATTTTAATTAACATTTCTAATTTTTGTTTGCAATACGCTAATTTAAGAAAAGATAATTCTCGAAAAAATGAATTCTCAACTAAATAGGTTAAGAAATATTAATCCAATTTTTTGTTGACCATTGCTTGGTTTATCCCCGACGCCAGGTGGTGCCATCGGGCCCGTCTTCTAAAACAATTCCCTGGTGAAGAAGCGCGTCCCGAATGCGGTCTGATTCGGCAAAATCTTTACGGCTCCTGGCTTCCCGGCGCGCAGAAATCTGTGCTTCTATCTCTTGAGGGGCCATCCCCGAAATACCTTCATGAAACCAGGATTCCGGATCTTGCTGAAGCACACCCATTAAGGCCCCGCTGGCTTTTAAAATGCCGCCTAAGCGGGCTTGCTCCCCTTCATCTGACGTTTTGTTAATCATCGTGGCCAATTCGTGCAAATGAGAAATCGCCAACGGAACATTCAAATCATCCTTTAAGGCTTCCATCACCCGTGGGTCAACCTCTGTTTTTTCAGATGACCCACCCGCCTTCAAGGCCGTATACAAACGATCCACACAATGCCTGGCCTGCTCCAAGGTTTCTTGCGTCCAGTCCATTGGTTGGCGATAATGTGTGGACATCAAAGCAAACCGGATCACTTCGCCTGAATAATGGGTCAATAAATCCCGCACGGTGAAAAAATTCCCGAGAGACTTCGACATCTTGTCCCCATGGATGGTCAAGTAACCATTGTGCATCCAAACCCTCGCAAGAACAGGAGTTCCATGAGCACACCGGCTTTGGGCAAGTTCATTTTCATGATGGGGAAAAATTAAATCCTGCCCGCCTCCATGAATATCAAAAACTTTCCCCAGATACTTAGCGCTCATTGCCGAGCATTCAATATGCCATCCCGGCCGCCCAAATCCCCAGGGGCTATCCCAACCGGGCGTTTGCTCGTCTGAGGGTTTCCAGAGTACAAAGTCACAAGGGTCTTGCTTATAGGGCGCCACTTCAACACGGGCCCCGGCCATCATTTCATCCTGATTGCGCCTTGAAAGACGCCCGTAGTCCGGAAAGCTGGCGACCCTAAAAAGAACATGGCCTTCAACCTCATAGGCATGATTCTTTTCAATGAGCTTTTGAATCATCTCGACCATCTCTTGAATGTGGTGTGTCGCTCTGGGTTCCACGTCCGGAAGCAGCACCCCGAGGGCGCTCATATCTTGATGATAGGCAGCCGCCGTCCTTTGCGTAATATCCGCAATAGATTGCCCGCTCTTGGCTGCAGCCGCATTAATTTTATCATCCACATCGGTAATATTGCGTACATAACAAACGCCTGGATACACCTGCCGCAACAAGCGGGCCAATATATCAAATACAACGGCAGGACGGGCATTCCCGATGTGGGCAAAATCATACACCGTGGGTCCGCAAACATACATACCCACCTGATCTGGGTTCAAGGGTGTAAAAACTTCTTTTGTTTTGGTTAGGGTGTTATAAAGAAGCATGGTTCAAGCTTTCAAACGGTCAACGACTTTTGCATAGCCGATAAGAGGCAGCAACTCTTTCATTTCAGGCCCATGGTCCATGCCCGTAATGGCTTGCCGTAAGGGCATGAACAATTCTTTGCCTTTACGCCCCGTTAGTTCTTTCAGTTTGCCCGTCCAGATACCCCATGTCATCGCGTCCCAAGGCTCACTTGGCAAGCAGTCTAATGCCTGTGCCAGATAGTCCCTATCTTCTATAACGGGGGTTATCTGCCCTGAACAAACAGGTTCCCATTGCGCCGCTTCATCAATTGTCCTCAAGTTCCCCCGAATGACCATCCATAACGATTCTGTCATAGAAGGGACAATTTCTTTCAAGCGCTTCTCAAGTTGATCATAGGACATAATCTGCAAAAGTTTGTGATTAATTGTTTCCAGCTCAGCAGGATCAAAACGGGGCGCCGTTCGACTAAAGATGGATAAGGTAAAATTTTCAGCCAGCTCATCAAGGGTCAAATGGGGGTCAACAGGCATCGAAGTGCCAAGACGGGCAATGAGGCTATTAATTGCCATAGGCTCCAAACCGGATTCCCGTAAGGTCGCCAGGCTCAAACTCCCAAGGCGCTTGGACAAAGAAGCGCCATTTACATCCAGCAAAAGGGTAAAATGGCCAAAATGAAGGCGTGTCACGTCTCCTCCCAAAGCCGTAAATAGCTGGATCTGCACAGCCGTATTGGTGACATGGTCTTCACCGCGAATAATATGGGTAATTTCAAATTCAATATCATCCACAACAGAAGTAAGCGTATAAAGATACGCCCCATCGGCCCGAATTAATACAGGATCGCTTAAGTGGCTTCCATGAAAATCATTGGATCCACGAATGAGGTCATCCCAATGGATAGGTTCCGGAAGAAGCTTAAAACGCCAATGGGGAACGCGACCCTCTGCTTCAAATGCCTGACGCTCATCATCCGTCAGTTTTAAGCCAGTACGATCGTAAATAGGGGGTTCATGACGCGCCAGTTGGCGTTTGCGCTTAAAGTCCAGTTCTTCTGACGTTTCATAACATGGATAGAGCCTTCCCGAGGCTTTCAGTATCTCTACCGCACGATCATACCGATCAAACCGGTCGGACTGCTTGGCAAATTGATCATGAGTCAGCCCCAACCAGGCCAGATCCTCCCCAATCGCTTTGGCGTATATTGGATCATTCCGCTCCAGATCCGTATCATCCAACCGATAAAGGAAGGTCGCTTCTTGACCTTTTAAGGCATGATGGCGGGCAAATAACCAATTGATTAAGGCCGCTCGGGAGTTGCCGATATGGAGCAATCCTGTTGGGCTGGGGGCAAAACGTACACGAACAACCATGAGAAAAACAACCACATTTAAAGGACGATATTAATGAACTTGTCACTACATTACTATTGAATAGCTATGAATGTGAACCCAATATTCAACCAAATCGATTAATGGATTCAATATCCATTTTCTTGGAATCTTCAAGTGATACTTCATTTGAGATATGGCGCTAAAATAGGTCGCTTTCTAAACACAAGCCACCTAAATTTTTTGGTTATTATCTTCTTTAACAGAAATCGGGCTAAAACCAAATTTGACCTTTGTCGATTGCTGAGAGCGCATAAGAGATTTTTTTTGTCTTTCTTTCAAAACCACGGGCTTTAATCGGGAGCTCTTCATAGTTTTTGAGCTCGAAGAGGAACCACCAAATTTTGCCCACATTCCATAAACTCGATTCTTATAGGGATTATGGTGAGATGGAGACGGTGAATGATACATCTTCACAGCTTGATCTAGAGATCCATAACGGCGTTCTAGCTTTTTAATTAGCTTTGCTGCATGAGCAATGTTATTTTCAGGTTCAAACATCTCTTCAACAGAGGTGAAATGACGACGATGGGACGGATAATGTAACTGCATGCAGCCAATGGATATATTTTTAACGCCATCTTCCAGCAATTCTCGAACATAGTTTGCAGCAGCCTGTTTTGATTCGAAAGTGCGAGCTCGCCCTCTCGCATTCACAGACCAAGGAGAAATGCCTGACTCCACGGTCGCAATAGCTTTCAACAATCCCTGAGGAATACCTTTTTGGGCTTCTTGTTTAGAGATAACATCCTTACACACCGAGATGGAGCCTTTAAGGGGTATGCCAGCAGACCACACAGATTGGGCGCAGAAAAGCGCAGATATCGCCATAACTTGAAAAATTGATTTTAACTTCATATAGCCTCACTTTCCTCGTCAGCCGAATACCCTATCAAAGGTATCCGCCTAGATAGCCCGCACTTCGGTCACTTCAGGCACATAATGCCGCAACATGTTCTCAATGCCGGACTTCAACGTCGCCGTTGAACTTGGACAACCCGAACAAGCTCCTTGCATTTTCAAATAGACGACGCCACTTTCAAATGAATGGAATACAATATCGCCCCCATCTTGAGCAACGGCTGGGCGAATGCGCGTATCCAGCAATTCCCGGATTTGAATAATCAAAGGATCACTCGCGTCATACGCTGGCGCCACCTCAGCAACCCCACCGATAACAGCCGGCAGGTTAGCCACAAAATGGTCCATCAAAATCCCCAGAACAGAGGGTTTTAACAAAGACCATTCTTGGGTTGGCTCTCTGGTAATCGTCACAAAATCCGACCCAAAGAAAACCCCCACAATACCCTCCACGTCCATTAATCGACGCGCCAAGGGGGAGTTGTCACAAGACTGACCAGATACATAAGACGCTGTCCCTTCAGGCATAACAACGCACCCTGGAAGAAACTTTAATGTTTCCGGATTGGGTGTTTCTTCTGTCTGAATGAACACGCGGGACTCCTTAACGATTTGTTAACATTTCTTAATAATTAATATAAAATTAACCATCGCGCAACCAAAAAATTTGGATTAAATAAAAATGCAAGGAAATGGGACAATATAACAGAATAAAAAGAAATTAACCTGACAATAAAAACAATATAGTCTCAGAAATTATTTTCGAAGTCAGATATAGTAAAATTCAGTAGATTG
>CAZXMD010000108.1:0-6159 GCA_964641635.1 uncultured Candidatus Finniella sp.
ATTGTGGTTTGAAGGGTATGAACGCGGCGAAGAACGGTATCCTGGCGTACCTGCCCCAAAAATTTTGTTACCCCTTTCTCTCTCGTTGGGAGAAAGCCAACAAAAAAACCAACTGTCGACGATTACCTTGCGGTCGATTCTCTCCAGCATCGAAGCCCGGCTAGATGAAACACGCGATGTTTCGCGGTATATGATCGGGCTGTTAATTTTCTTGGGACTCTTGGGAACGTTTTGGGGACTATCCCAAACAATTGGAGCAATAGCGGGCGTCATTACGGGCCTTGAGGTTGATGCGACAAACGTCAAGGATTCATTTCATGGCTTAAAACAAGGATTACAGGCGCCCCTAACCGGTATGGGAACGGCATTCAGTACATCAATGTTCGGGTTGGCAGGGTCTTTGATTTTAGGGTTTCTTGACCTGCAAGTCGGGAAGGCAGCGGGCTCCTTTTATCATAACCTTGAAGACCATCTAACCACTGTCGCCAAATCAACGGGTGATATCGCAGCCAATGTTTCTCCTGCCCATAGCGGCCCTGCGTACCTTCACGGCCTGTTAGAGCAAACAGCCGAATGTATGGCCCAGCTTCAGAATATTATGAACCGAAACGAAGATAATCGGTCAAATGTCCTTCAATCACTTCACATGGTTGGAGAAAAGATGTCCATGTTGACAGAACAAATGGTTTCTCAGCAAGTTTTATTGAAAAAAATGGCCCAAGGCCACGTGGATCTCCAAAAGCAATTGGAAAATCTAACAACTCTGACATCAACACCCGCCTTTCAAGGAACGGATGATGGGGTTAAACAGTACTTGCGGAACCTGGATGCAACCACATTACGCCTGTTAGATGAACTCATTGAGGGCAGGGATCGTGGCATTCAGGAGTTGAGAGGAGAAATACGTCTTGTTGCCAGGACAATATCTGCCCTGGCAGAGCAAGAGGCCGCCTAGCTTTTTATCCCTATACCCAAGCATTTATGCAGCCATATGACCTTGTTTTTAGAATAAACTTGTATCCCTCCCCATTTTTGTGATAGACCAAGGACGATGAAGTAAAGTATATTTAGCTTAGCATTTTTACGTTTGTTGAAATCGTGTTTTTCTAATAACAAAAATATTGAACAATCATATACTTAGATTGGATATGTTTTTCTTTGTTCAAAGGAAACAGGTCTCATCAACTTTTAATGACTCGTATTAACAAAGAAGGATTAGTTAGAAAATGAGTGCAAAAGAAACAACTCAACCCGAATTTACAGGATGGCGCGCCGCTCTTTGGCCCATTCACAACCATGAACTTAAAAAGTTCCTGCCCCTTGCCCTGATTATGTTTTGTATCCTATTTAATTACACACTTTTACGGGACACCAAAGATACCATCGTCGTCAACTCCGCGGGAGCCGGCGCCATTTCATTCCTGAAATTGTATTGCGTGACGCCTGCCGCAATCTTATTCGTGATTCTCTACGCAAAGCTCACCAACATTTTATCACGGGAAAATGTATTTTATGCAGTTGTCATTCCCTTTTTGGTATTCTTTGGAGCATTTGCTTTTATCATTTACCCTAACCTTGAAGCCTTACACCCCAGCGCCGAGTCCATTAGCGCCTTAAAGACGGCATATCCAGCTCTAATCGGGTTTATTGATATTTATGCGTACTGGTCATTTTCCTTATTCTATGTTCTCTCGGAAATATGGGGCAGCGCCATGATCGCCTTGATGTTCTGGCAGTTTGCCAACCATGTTGTGCGCATGCGCGAATCAAAACGTTTTTATGGATTATTTGCCGTTGTTGCAAATGTGGCTCTGATTTTCTCAGGACAATTGGTTCGTCTATGCTCAGAAGACATTAAACAGTTTTACGCAACGCCTGAAGAGGCCTGGCAAATGTCTTTATATTTATTGATGGGTTCTGTTGTGGTATTCGGCGCCATTGCCATGATGCTCTATCGATGGATGTACACTTCAGTGCTAACGGACAAACGTTATTTTGATCCGGAAGAAGCCGGCGTTCCAAAGAAGAAAAAAGAAAAACCATCCTTGATGGAAAGCGTAAAGCTCATTCTTCATTCTCCGGAGCTTGGCCTCATAGCCCTATTAATTATGGCTTATGGCGTCACCATTAACCTGGTTGAAGTTCAATGGAAAAACCAGCTTGGTCTGTTTTTCGCAGGCGATAAAGGTGGCTACAATGCCTTCATGGGCAATTTCTCCACGATTTCAGGCCTATTCACGATCGTGTTCGGATTATTTGTCGGTTCTAACATCTTACGCCGTGTCAGCTGGTTTACCGCTGCTGTTATCACTCCCCTGGTTATTACGTTGGGTGGTGTCATTTTCTTTGCTTTCATCTTTGCTAAAGAATGGGTTGATTTTATCTTACAGGCTATGGCGACCAGTCCAGTGGCAGCTGCAAGCTTCCTAGGCGCCGGAATTGTAATTTTGTCCAAAGGCATCAAGTACATCCTGTTTGATTCGACAAAAGAAATGGCCTATATCCCCTTGGATGATGAATTAAAGACGAAGGGTAAAGCCGCTGTGGACGTCATTGGTGGCCGGGCCGGTAAAGCAGGTGGCGCCTTCGTGCAAAGCAACCTGCAAATGGTGCTGGCAGCAACCGTTGCGACAAGTGGAGCCAACATTGTTTCCGTAACAGCCCCTTATGCCTTTGGCATCTTTGCCATTGTTTGTGTCTTATGGCTCTTTGCAGTTAAAGGCTTGTCCAAAAAAGTAACGGCTGCTGTTGCACGCCGGGCAGAAGAGACAAAAAAAGCGACTTAAAGCTACTTTAAATTCTGTCTTATAAAAAATAAGCGGGGGGAGGAATCCTCCCGCTTTTTTTTCATCCTAACGAAAAATTAATAAATTTAACTTTAAACTTAAAGCAGGATTAAAGTCTTTTTTAAGGGGACGCTTCATGCTGAGATTATTAGGCGCCATTCGTGTTTTAATGCTCCTTTCCTTTGGGCTCACAACACATGCTTCACAGATTACGCCTCATACATCCCAATCAGGGCATCTTCCTGTGGGTGGGAAGCGGGCTCTTCCTCCAATACCTACCCAACAATCGCCCGTTATTGTTTTATCTATTGACGGGGCTGCCGTTCGCGGCATTGCGCAATTTGAATTGCTTCTGGCTATAGAACAGAAGGTGAACGAGCGCTTAGCAAAAGAGGCGCAAGCGGCAAGCGGCGGAAAAACATTTAAATATGAAAGAATGAGCATTACGGATATGTTCGACTTTTTTGCAGGAACCTCTGCCGGTTCTGTGAATGTTGGCGCCCTCCTGGTTCCGGCTGATTACACTTTATCAAACACGCTTGGTCACCAAAACAAGGCTAAATTTACCTTAGAAGAATTAAAAGCAAGGCTTCCTGAAACATTAAAGGCCGCCTTTTCATCGTCAACGTTCCGCAAAGTCCGCACCCTTCAAGTTCCGGGCGTTGGCGGTCTCCTCGGCTCTAAATTTACGGCCGGGCCCTTTGAAGAACTGCTTCAGGAAATTGGAGGGAAAGCACGAGTGTCAGATTTTGTAAAACCCGCTGTCATAACAAGCTATGATTTGCGCGCAAGGGATATTATGAATTTTGCTACCTATGATGCCTGTACCATCAAGAAGGGCGAAGATGTCGTTAAGTTCCAGCCGCAAAGCGACAGGGATTTTCATCGCACGGACAAGAATGTTTTTATATGGCAAGCTGTCCGCGCTTCAAGTGCCGCTCCCGTATTTTATAAACCCCTCGAACTTGAAATCGGTGGAAAGCCACGCGCCCTTATTGATGCCGGCCTGTTTATCATGTCGCCAACCCTATTGGCATGGATAGAAGCCCAAAAAATATACCCTAGACGTCCTCTCATCGTTATCTCTATTTCAAGTGGCGCTTTAATGGAAGCCCGTGACGTTCAAACGAAAGGGTCAACCGCAGGAAGTATCCCCAAAGTCTTGCAACCCACCATTGAAACGGCCCTGGAAGGACAGCAGGCCTTGACGGACCTCATGATGAGGGATTTACCGAACATCAAGTATCATCGGTTAAGTTTTGAGGTTAAAAACAAGGACTTTGATGACACCAGTGAAAAAAACATCAAACAGCTGGAAGAAGCCGCAAAAGTAACGATCGCTTCCCTGGACTTTAAAAATGCCCTGGACGATATTGTGAGCGCCATACTTGAACGAAGGGAAAAGATGAAAAAAGACCCTAGGGACTTTGCTCCCTTTGTCTGTGAAGCTAAAGCAGAATTTGTGAAAAACATGGATTTACGGCTTTCACATAAAGGTCCTTCTTCTGATGAAAAGAAGCAAAAGATCAGTGACGCTTTAAAGAAAATGGAAACGGCCTCCGCTCAGATGGGCAAGCCAGATGAGCATGGCAAGCGAATGGTGGAATTTGGCGCCAAAGATACGGAATTGCAAAAAACAGCTGCTAAGGCGAAGGAAGACTGTCAACTTCTCTTAGGTCAGCGTGAAATGCAGGCCCCGGGCTGGAGAGAAAAGAACTGCAACAATGTGCTGGGCCCAAAAGAAATATGTAATGGTTTGACCCTTGAGAAAGCGACGCTTGAATCGGATTTGAGCAACAATGGCTGTAAAAAGGTGAGCCTAAAAAAGCCTAAGGTTTGTGAAACCCTGTCCGGTAAAATGAAAAAGAACTCGCAAGAACTAAAAAGCAGGAACTGTAAAAAAGTGATGGGGAGTTAGTTAAAGGCAACTCCTCCAGATAGGGGGAGGTAGAAAGCTGCCCTCTTTAAAAAGCAAATAAGTTTTGTATAAACACGATACAGTAATATGCTCTAGCCCATAGAGAATGCCAGAAAGATTTTTGAAAAATGCATTGGCTATGGCGAACCTTAACAAACAAAAGAAAAATGTAAAGAACCAAGCGCGAAACTAAAAAATCATCAATATTGGAATACGTTATCAAATTAATAAAGAGTAATAATTACCAAAACTGGCCTTGCACCATCAGAAGATGCTCTATATACGACCGGAATCGTACAAGATCTTACAGCAGTACCAGCTAATGAAGCATCATATGGTGTGGCATCTAATACCGGTGACGGAGACGGCCATTTTAATCTTAGCCCATGGAATCCAAAGACTAATACATTCTTTTAATGCAAGTCAAGTTCTTGGCCTCCCAGTAAGTTCACGTTAAAAATGAATTCTTGGGAGGCCAAAAACTGGTAGAAACCACTACAAAATGTCTTAGAATCAGCCGTTAATATTTTACCACCTTTTCAGGGCTAATTACATGGTGAGTTAAGAATATTTTGAAATTATCCCTAACCTGGACTGACCTCCATTCAATTCCAGCTAATCAAAAAGCAAACTATTTTAATTTTTATTCAACGAATTCATGTTAAAGAAGCAGCCCTTATGATCCATAAGTTCTTTAAAGGTACCTTCTTCGACAACACGTCCTTTTTCCATGACATAAATGTAATCTGCTTTTTCTATTGTACTGAGCCGATGGGCAATAACAATCCGTGTGATTTGAAGCTGGCTTAAGTTATCATGGATGATTTGTTGGTTTAAGTTATCAAGCGCGCTTGTCGCCTCATCCAAAATAAGGGTTTTTGGGTTATGGCACAAAGCCCGCGCGATAAGAATACGCTGTCGTTGCCCCAGAGAAAATCCGGCCCCATTATCCATTACACAGGTTTGCAGCCCCATAGGCAAGGCGTTTACTTCATCTTCCAAATGCGCAAGCTTAATGGCCTTCCTGACCTCTTCTTCAGTAATGTTTTGGTCTGAACCCGCAACATTATCAAAAAGCGTTCCCGCCATAAGATTTGTGCTCTGCAATACCACCCCACACTGGGCCCGAAACTTTTGCAACGAGATGTAATTCAGATCCGTACCGTTAATGTAAATTTTACCTTCTTGAGGAAGCTCTAAACCCAGAAGAAGCCTGATTAGAGTTGATTTTCCAGAACCAGATGACCCAACAATGGCCACAAAGAGGCCTTCATGAATTGATAAATTTATATTATCAACAATTTTTAGGGTTGATTGCTCATAATAAAAAGAGACGCCTTTAAACTCTATATCTTTGATAGTCAAAGGGATAAATTTTTGATTTTGCCCCTCCTCAGGAAGACAATCTAATATGGGCTTGATACAACCGTATCAAGCCCATATTAGATTGTCTTC
>CAZXMD010000109.1:0-6111 GCA_964641635.1 uncultured Candidatus Finniella sp.
ATTCCTGGACCAGATCGTCAAACAATTTGAAGGCACGCGCCTTGGGGCCCAAGAGCTGTATGCGCAACTCCTAACGGAGCAGCAAGGCGCCCTCTGGCAACGCGACTTGATCCATTATCGGGAACCCACGTATGAACCGACGGGTCTGCCCAAACTTTTGCGCATTGTTATTGCTATCGATCCCGCCACTACCCATCACGAAGAAAGTGACGAGACAGGAATTGTGATCGCGGGTTTAAGTGACGACAAATGCGCTTATGTGCTGGAAGATTTGAGTGGTCGATTAAGCCCGGGTGACTGGGGACAACGGGTATGTGAAGCTTACTGGCGTCTCAAAGCCGACCGTGTGGTTGCCGAGGTCAATAAGGGCGGTGATTTGGTGGAACGCATGTTACGCAGCCTGGACCCAACCATTCCCTATAAGGCCGTACGTGCAACACGTGGAAAATATACCCGAGCAGAGCCCATTGCCGCTTTATATGAACAAGGGCGCATCTTTCATGCACGCCCTTTCGGTTTATTGGAAACGCAGCTGTGCACCTACGTTCCTGGCATCAGCACAAAATCACCGGACCGTTTAGATGCTCTTGTGTGGGCGCTTACAGATTTGCTCTTGGAGAGTGAGACGAACCCCACCTTAAAGGTGTGGACAAACACTTAGGATTTAGTTTTCCAACAATGAAGGAATATGCGTCAATTTGGAACAGAATGTTCAAAGGATTTTTGTTGAAATTAAGTCAAATTTTTGATTTTTCTTGACAATGGATTCATAAAACCATAGGTTGCGAATTGCTACAGGGAGTTATGACATATTATAAAGTGCGCACCTAACAAAACAAGGATCATATAATGACAAAAAAAATGAGCTTTTCAAAAATTGTTGGTTCTGCCTCTATTGGAAACGTCTTAGAATATTACGACTTTGTCCTATTTGTTTATCTTGCTCCCCATATCAGCTCCCTTTTCTTCCCCCCTGGAGATAATCTATCCGCCCTCATTGCAGGCCTTGGAATTTATGCGCTTGGGTATTTTATGAGGCCCTTGGGCGCAATTCTTTTTGGGTACATCGGTGACACTTATGGAAGGAAGAAATCTTTAACGACATCAATTATAATGATGGCAATTCCAACAGCGTTAATTGGGTGTTTGCCAACGTATCAGTCTATTGGCATTTTTTCTCCCCTCCTTTTAACGTTATGCCGACTTTTGCAAGGTTTATGCGTCGGTGGAGAATATAACGGAGCCAGTATTTTTGTTGTCGAAAACGTCAAAGGGAACCGCCGTACCTTTGCAGGTTCCCTCATCACTTCCTCAAGTGCATTGGGTGGATTGGTAGGATCCTCTGTTGCTGGCTTTGTTCTTTTGTCATTTATGCCCCCCTGGGCATGGCGCGGAGCCTTCATCGCGGGGGCTTTTATTGGAATTTTTGGCCTCTATGTTCGTTTGAACGTTAGTGAAAACAATCCGATTGTTCCCAATCATGAGCGTGCGCCCTTCCTGGAAGCTGTGAAAAATCATCCCCGTTCCGTTCTCTGCACAATGGGAATTGCAGCATTTTCAGGGATTATGTTTAATATGAGCTTATCCTACATCAGCATTTTTCTCGCCACCGTGAAACAGTGGCCCTTGACGGAATCCCTTGGGGTTGTCAGCTCCGGGATGGTTCTTTATATCGCCCTTGTTCCTCTCGTTGGCCGAATAGCTGATTATTACGGAGTCAAAAAAACAATGATTTCAGGCGCGTTGGCAACAATCATCGGAATTTACCCTGCGCTTCTTCTCCTAACCTGGTCAACAAGCCTTCCAGGTATCCTGGTTGGTGTTTTTCTCCTTGTAGTCTTATCTGCATGGTTTCAGGCGCCGATGAACTATTACATGGCGACCCTATTCCCGGCAAAATGTCGGTATAGTGGGGTTGCTTTCAGCTATTCTTTGGCAATGGCTATGTTTGGGGGAACCACGTCCATGATCCTTACCTTTTTGATTCAGCAAACAAACAATCCATTGGTATGCGTTTTTTATGTTCTCTTCGGAGCTTGCTTAGGGCTTTTGGCTGTTATAAAGTCTAAACCCGCCCTATCTTCAAATGACCCCCTATCTGCCGATGTTATGAACAGCGCAGGAAATCATCAAGTGAGCTCTAATATATCCCGAGGCACAAAGAAAAACGTACTCCTTCCAAAGGCGGCGTCCACCAGAGAATCCAGGGGCTTGCCCACACGCAAGAAATGGATGCCAACTTAAGACAGCTTGCTCTAATCTATTGAATTCTATTGGCTTCAAAGCCTCATAGCCGACTGAAGCCTATTGCTTTCTTTGAAAAACCGAGTATAGTTTCCCTTGAGAGAAAGTAGCATTTTCAATGCCTTTTAGTTGGGTTAATGGAGTTTGAATTAATGGGTATCGACAACATCATTAACAATATTGATTGGGACAAATTAAGGACGTTTTACTTCGTTGCAAATGCGGGAGGATTTTCTCAAGCCAGCCCTCATCTCAATCTCGCCCAATCGACACTCAGCCGAACCATACAAAACCTGGAAAGCGAGTTAGGGTTCTCCGTATTTATTCGCCATAGAAATGGGATTCTTCTCACCAAAGAAGGTGAGATCCTATTAAAAGCCGCAAAGAATATTTTTTCAGAAATCAAACTGGCTATCGATGATATCGAATCTGAAATAAAAGAACCTCAAGGATCTTTGAGGCTTGTTGTTTCCGGGGGACTTTTGCAATTCTATGTGATGCCCTACATTTCAGGATTTATAAAAAAATATCCTAAGATCAATCTAACTCTTGTCGCTGCTGACTCCGTTCCAACGCTTGATCTTTTAGAAGCGGATGTTGCGATTCGCCCTAAATTACCGGAACGGGACGACCTTATTCAGCGTCCATTATTAACAAATCATGTCCAACTTTATGCAAGCAAGGATTACCTCAATCAATTTGGCACTCCTAAACAGCCTGAAGACTTGGATAAGCACAGACTCATTGCTTTTGGTGACCATAAAGAAGCCGCAAGTTTTCAGGGAATGAACTGGCACTTAACATTGGGCAAATCTCAAGGGGAAGTCCGCATCCCCTATATACAATCAAACACCCCCCAAGGGCGGCTTACCCTTGCTGAAGGAGGACTTGGTATTACGGCCATTTCGGCCGAACATCCCGGGCTATCGGAACTAGGGCTTATACAGGTTTTGCCAGAAATAAAGGGACCCACCATCACTTCCTACTATATCTATTCCAAGGCTCATCAGAACTCAAAGAAAATAAAAGTCCTGGAAGAATATTTACTAGATAATTTCAGTCGGGATTATGGAAAAGCATAAGGAAAATTATTAAGAAAATGAACAAAGAAGAAGTTATAAAACAACCCGAAATAAAGGAAAATTTCATCGTTACCCTCAATCAAATGGGGTATATGTTCGTTAAGCCAGAGAAGTTTATGCAATCCTTTATAGACTTTTCTGCCGCAATATCCGACCCCGTTCTTGATATTGGCGCCGCTTATGGGATCGCCACACTTGCCGCTCTTGAAAAAGGGGCTTGTGTCGTTGCAAACGATTTGGATAAACGGCATCTTGACATATTAAAATCAAAAGTTCCCCCCGCTCTACTAGCTAACCTTGAATTAAAACCAGGCAAGATGCCTTCGGATTTAGATTTTCCACAGAATCATTTTGGCGGCATCTTGGCTTCTCGAATCTTAAATTTCGTTGAGCCAAATCTTTTAAAGCAGTCTTTTTCCCTCATTTATAAATGGTTAAAACCAGGGGCTAAATTCTTCTATTTGGGTGCGACCCCTTACATGGGAACATTTAAAAACTTTCTCACCCAGTACGAAAAAAACAAACAGGATGGCTGTGAATGGCCTGGATTAATCGAAAATATACACGCTTATGCTCCTTATCGATCCAAAAATCTTCCTTCGTTTATTAATCTTCTCGATAAAGATATGTTGATAAAATTAATGAGCGAAGCAAATCTTCAGATTGAAGAAATGGCCTATATTCCTGCAGAAGACGCCCACCCTGAAGACATGAAACTTGATGGCCGCGAACATTTAGGCGCCATCGCCATCAAGATCTAAGGAATTTCTTCGATTTCACAAGTTCTTGACAAACCTATCTTCAGCCCTCATATGTTTTTATGTGAACATTCTACAATTTTAATAAGGGATACCGTTCGTGAAAACAATTGTCATTGTTTAAGTCAGAAATTTGGGCCTTTTAAACTCTTCATTTGAAGAGATGATTTTTTATGACCAAATTTTTAATGTTAAATTGATGAGGATTATTTTATGAAACACCCTTTGTTGCCAGCACTCTGGCTTATTATTCTTATTGTAGGGCTTCCCCTCCTTTCAGAAACTGTCTACACACCGTCCTTGCCTGATATCGCTCACGCTCTATCTGTCAGTGATTCCTTGGCAGAATATACACTTACCATTTACCTGTTCGGATTTGCGCTTGGAACGCTGATCTGGGGCAAGCTTTCTGACAAGTGGGGACGCAAGCCCTGCCTTGTTGCCGGCCTTAATATTTACCTTATAGGCTGCCTTGGCTGCTATCTGTCTGATACAATCTTCTGGCTGATGGTCAGCCGCTTCATACAGGCCTTTGGGGGAAGCGTCGGCAGCGTCCTGGGCAAACCATTTGCCGTGATACTTTCCATGGGCCCGCCCTGGGAAAGGTCTACGCTTCTGTGGGCGGGGCCTTGGCTATTTTCCCAGCCATTGGTCCGATCATTGGTGGCATCATTGACCAAAACTTTGGGTGGTCAGCCATTTTCTTGTTCCTGATGGGATTCGGGAGCCTTGTTTTGGGTCTTATCATCCTATCTTTACCAGAAACCCACACAGCCGAAAGCCGGATACACACCCCTTTGAAAGAAACGCTTATCAGAATGATGGGTGACCGTCATGTCATCGGGTATGGATTATTGGTGGCTGCTGCCAATGGGATGATGTTCAGCTATTTTGCCGAAGGTCCTTTTTTCATGATCGAATTGCAAAAATTAACCCCAAGTCAATATGGCTTTACCTTTATAGGCCTTGCCCTTGCAATGTTATGCAGCGGCTTGATTGGGCGGAAGCTCCATGATAGCCACAGTTCTCGAACGATTCTGAATTATGGTTTGACAACTGTCCTTCTTGGAGGCTTGATGTTGCTCGGCACTGTATTAGCGGCCCTCGGCAAGGACCTTCTCATCGGAGGGAGTATCTTTGCCATGATGGCCATAAGCGGAGGAACCATTATGGTTGCCTCTAATGCTTTATCGCTGTCACTTGTTGATTATAAAAAGTGCATTGGCACCGCGTCATCATTGTTTGGCTTTTTCTATTATTCCCTGATATCCCTTTTCACGTTGGGAATGGGATATCTACATAACGGAACGCTCATCATCATGCCCATATACTTTTGTGGCATTGCGGTTTTCATGATATGTATCAACAAGACATTGCTGAGCCAAAAAAACAGACAGGAGGAATGATGACGGATGCTGAGCTGAACAAAAGCGCCAAGCGCGTCCAAGAAGTACTTAAGGAAAAAGGGCTCGACTTTAAAGTGGTCGAGCTCTCCACAAGCACCCGAACAGCGCAAGATGCCGCAACAAGCATTGGCTGTGAGGTAGCACAAATCGTAAAGTCTCTCATATTTCACACCAAAGAGGCCCGCCAACCTGTGCTTGTTTTGGCTAGTGGCGTCAACCGCGTTAATGAAAAAACCATCGCAGCTCACGTAGGTGAACCGATCGCAAAAGCAGATGCAGACTATACCCGCGAGGTTACCGGCTATGCCATCGGTGGTATTCCCCCCGTTGGACACAAAACAGCAATTAAGACGCTTATCGATGAGGACTTACTTCAGTATAATGACGTCTGGGCAGCGGCAGGGACACCTAACGCGGTTTTTAATTTGAAGTCTTTGATGCTTCAAGATTTGACGAATGGAAAGCTCTTGAAGATTACGTAAAAGGAATAGGATGGATATCATTACCCAACAATTTTTCTAAGTTCATACAATTTACCCCTCACCCGCCCTCAGCTGGCGCTTCGATCGACATACTATAATTGCTGTTGGTGTTGAAGGTGGCATGCTCTGTTATATTAGC
>CAZXMD010000110.1:0-6109 GCA_964641635.1 uncultured Candidatus Finniella sp.
CCCCCAAACACGTATTGGCTTAAAAAAGCAGCGAAGATTGAAAAAGGCACAAAGACGGCCGGTGTTGAAAAAGTTGGTACGGTGACAATGGCGCAGGTGCGTGAAATTGCGGAAAAAAAATTCCAGGATTTGAACGCTCATGATTTGGACGCAGCTTGTCGGATGATTATTGGATCAGCCCGTTCAATGGGCTTGGAAGTGGTGGAGTAGACTCACATGGTACACGTTGGAAAAAGACTTAAAAAGGCCTATAAATCGTTTGACCTGGAAAAAGCCTACACCCTTGAAGAGGCTGTAAAGCTGGTGAAGGCAAATGCGACCGCTAAGTTTGATGAAACAATTGAAATTGCAATGAATTTAAATGTAGATTCGCGCAAAACAGATCAGAATGTCCGAGGCGTTGTGCAGCTTCCTAATGGTACGGGTAAAAATTATCGTGTTGCTGTATTTGCAAAGGGCCCGAAGGCTGATGAGGCGACAAAGGCTGGTGCGGACATTGTTGGCGCTGAAGATTTAATGGAAAAAATTCAGGCGGGTGATATGCCTTTTGAGCGATGCATCGCTACCCCAGACATGATGGGGTTGGTTGGTCGCGTCGGTAAAATCTTAGGTCCCCGGGGATTAATGCCAAACCCAAAGCTGGGTACTGTGACCATGGACGTGGCTCAAGCCGTTGCTGCCGTTAAGGGTGGACAAGTTGAGTATCGTGCTGAAAAAGGTGGTATTGTTCACAGTGGTATTGGTAAAGCCAGTTTCCAGGAAAAAGCATTGATAGAAAATATTGCTGCTTACATTGATGCCGTTCAAAAAGCACGGCCAAGTGGTATTAAGGGGTCCTATATTAAGAAAATGACGTTAGCTTCGACCATGGGGGCTGGTATTCGTTTTGAAATTCCAGCGTAACCTTTTTGGGTTGGCTGCTGAGATTCGTGAGGTGAATCTCAAGAAAAAGATGAGGGTAATGATTTGGGAAATCAAATTTTGCCCCTCTTGTGACACGATATATGCAAATCGTGAATGAAAGTGGTGGGGGTTTTGATTTTTGATCGGCTTCGACAATTTTGTTTTTGATTTTAGATGTTGTGTCATCTTTGTCCGAGACTGTGGGTTCTTTTGTGGAAACATGAAAGTTTAATGGGAAGCCGCCTGCATGAGACAGAAGGGAGAGAAAATTTGACTCCTTCTGGGACAGAATCCGGAAAACCACAATATATTATATGGTGTGGTTTTTATTAAAGAAAGCGCGGGAATAGACTACTTTTCTCGTGAATTAACTGTTAGGGAGTGAAAAATGGACCGTTCACAGAAAGAAGAACTGGTCTCACAAATGCGAGATACCCTCCAACAGGCGACCAGCGTAATCGTTGCTCGTCAAACGGGGTTAACAGTAGCTGAGGCAACTCAACTGCGTCGTGATATGCGTGGGGCTGGCGCTGAATTCAAGGTTTTAAAAAACACTCTTGCGCAGATTGCCGTAAAAGGAACAACCCTTGAAGGGATTAATATCTATCTTGAGGGGCCGACTGCATTAGGGTATTCGCAAGATCCCGTTGCGGCGGCAAAAGTGTTGTCCAAATTTGCTGAAAAAAACGACAGATTGTCGATTGTTGGCGGCTTCTTGGATGGCCAAGTTCTGGATGCAAAGGCAGTCAAGGTTTTGGCAAACTTGCCGTCCTTGAACGAATTGAGGGCCAAGATTATTGGCGTCATTTCTGCCCCAGCGACCAAACTGGCAGTTTTGTCAAAAGAGCCTGCACGGCGTGTTGCTTATTTATTGGCGGCCCGCAGTTAGGGTTAAAACTTAGAATTGTGAGCATTAATTTATAGAAGGAGTTAGAAAAAATGGCAAATCTCGATAAAATCGTAGAAGACTTGTCCAAGTTAACCGTATTGGAAGCTTCACAGCTTTCCAAATTGTTAGAGGAAACCTGGGGCGTTAGCGCTGCTGCAGCTCCTGTGGCTGCTGCTGCCGTTGCCGCGGGTGGCGGTGAGGCTGCTGAAGTGCAGACCGAATTTAACGTTATTCTGACAGATACAGGCGCTAATAAGATTAACGTAATTAAAGAAGTTCGGGCTATTACCGGCTTAGGGCTGACAGAGTCTAAGACGTTGGTTGAAAGTGCGCCCAAAGCTGTAAAAGAAGGCGTTTCCAAGGACGATGCTGAAAAATTTAAAAAGCAATTGGAAGACGCTGGCGCAAAAGTCGATATTAAATAAACGGTATTTTGTGATGAATTTGTACGGAAAGGGATATCATGCTCTTTCCGTACAATGTTCTATTTGATAAAACAATTGATGTATGATAGCTAATTACAAGGCTGGCTTAATAGATGAGTTGTTTTTTAAGGATGGGCGCCGATCATTGTTATCGAGCACACTAGAAAATTGGTTCGGCATAGTTAATATTGAAAGAGGGCATCTATGGTAAGGTCTTTCACTGGTCGTAAAAGATTTCGTAAAAATTATGGTCGGATTGTTGAAGTGGCTCCGATGCCTAATCTGATCGCGCTTCAGAAGTCTTCGTATGAAGGCTTTTTGCAGATGAATATTCCGTACAATAAACGTGAAAATGTAGGGCTGCATGAAGTTTTCCGATCTACATTTCCCATCAAGGATTTTGCTGCAAAATCTCAACTTGAATATTTCAAATATGAATTGGAACGTCCAAAGTATGATGAGGATGAGTGCCGCCAAAGAGGTCTAACCTTTGCAGCTCCTTTAAAAGTCACACTACGCCTTATTGTCTGGGAAACTGATGAAGATACCGGAGCAAGGTCGGTTCGCGATATTAAAGAGCAGGATGTCTATATGGGCGATATGCCTCTCATGACAGATAGCGGTACTTTTATCGTGAATGGCATTGAGCGTGTCATTGTCTCCCAAATGCATCGCAGCCCGGGCGTGTTTTTTGACCACGACAAAGGAAAAGCCCATTCATCCGGTAAATATTTGTTTGCCGCCCGTGTGGTTCCCTATCGTGGTTCCTGGCTTGATTTTGAGTTTGATCCAAAAGACTTGATGCATGTTCGCGTGGATCGCCGTCGTAAAGTGCCGGTTACGGTATTCTTGATGGCATTGGACAGTCAAGAGACGGAAAAATATCGAGCAGAATATGCTGAAAAAGATGAAGTTTTGCCATCTCACCTCATTTCGGGAATGTCTAAAGAAGAAATACTGAATTATTTTTATGAAATCATTCCTTACAAAAAAGATAAAAAGGTATGGCACACGACATTTGATATGGATCGCTGGAAGGGGATTAAGCTCACGCGCGATTTAATAGATGCAAAAACCGGAAAGGTTGTTGCTGAGGCGGGTACGAAATTAACGCCGCGCTTAGCAAAGAAATTTGCAGCGGAGGGATTGACCGAAGTCCAGGTTGATTCTGAGGAATTAATTGGTCGCCATATTGCAAAAGAATATATTAATGAGGATACGGGTGAAATCTATATCGAGGCCGGTGAAGAAATTACGGCTGATACTATGGAAATTCTGTCGGAATTGAAAGTAAAAGACATCCCTGTTCTTCACATTGATCATGTAAATGTGGGGCCTTATTTGCTAAACACCCTCATGGCAGACCGCAGCAATAACCGGGAAGATGCGTTGCTGGAACTCTACCGCGTTATGCGCCCCGGTGAGCCGCCAACCCTGGAAGGGGCGGAAAACCTCTTTAAGGGGTTGTTCTTTGATCCAGAGCGGTATGATTTGTCTGCTGTTGGGCGGGTAAAAATGAATGCACGTTTGGGTCTTAAAACGCCTGATACAATCCGTGTTCTTCGTAAAGAAGATATCCTTGTCATTTTGAAGACATTGCTCGATCTCAAAGATGGGCGTGGTGAAATTGATGATATTGACAATCTTGGAAACCGTCGCGTTCGTTCCGTTGGGGAATTGCTTGAGAATCAGTATCGTCTCGGTTTGTCTCGTATGGAGCGGGCTATTCGCGACCGGATGAGTACAGTTGATATTGATACGGTCATGCCTCATGATCTCATCAATGCGAAGCCAGCGGCTGCTGTTGTTAGGGAATTTTTTGGTTCTTCTCAGTTGTCTCAATTTATGGATCAAACGAACCCTCTTTCTGAAATTACCCATAAGCGTCGTTTGTCAGCTTTGGGGCCAGGCGGTTTGTCGCGGGAGCGGGCCGGATTTGAGGTTCGTGACGTGCATCCAACCCATTATGGTCGTATTTGCCCTATTGAAACGCCAGAAGGTCCAAATATCGGGCTTATCAATTCGTTGGCAACTTATGCGCGTGTTAATCAGTATGGTTTTATTGAAAGCCCTTATCGTAAAGTTTCCCAAGGGAAAGTATCAAAAGAAGTTGTCTATTTGACGGCCATGGAAGAAGGGCGCTATACGATTGCCCAGGCTAATATTCAAATGGACAAAAATGGGATGATTAAGGATGAGTATGTCACCTGTCGTCGATCTGGTGAACTAAGCATTGTTCATAAGGATGAGGTTGGCTTAATTGACGTTTCGCCAAAACAGTTGGTTTCTGTTGCTGCATCTTTGATTCCTTTTTTGGAAAATGATGACGCAAACAGAGCTTTGATGGGGTCCAACATGCAAAGGCAAGCAGTGCCTTTGATTCGGGCCGAAGCGCCGCTTGTGGGCACCGGTATGGAGCATATCGTTGCGCGTGATTCCGGGTCGAGTGTTATTGCGAAACGGTCTGGTGTGATTGACTCAGTTGATGGGTTGCGAATCGTTATAAGGGTTACTGAAAAAGACGATATTAAAGGCTCGGCAGCAGGTGTGGATATTTACAACCTGCAAAAGTATCAGCGTTCAAACATGAGTACATGTATCAACCAACGTCCGTTGGTCAAAAAAGGAGATCTTGTTAAGAAAGGCGATATTATTGCTGATGGGCCTGCGACAGAACTTGGCGAATTGGCTTTGGGCCAAAATGTTCTTGTCGGCTTCATGTCATGGCAAGGGTGTAACTTTGAGGATTCAATTTTATTATCTCAAAGGATCGCACAAGACGATATCTTTACTTCGATTCACATCGAAGAGTTCGAAGCAATGAGCCGGGATACGAAATTAGGCAATGAAGAAATCACACGCGATATTCCAAATGTGGGTGAAGAGGGTCTGAAAAACCTTGATGAGGCCGGTATTGTTTATATAGGCGCAGAAGTAAATCCGGGGGATATTCTGGTTGGCAAGGTGACTCCGAAGGGGGAAGTCCCAATGACTCCTGAGGAAAAGCTCTTGCGGGCAATTTTTGGTGAGAAAGCTTCGGATGTTCGGGATACTTCTTTGCGCGTTCCGCCTGGAGTAACAGGGACTGTTGTTGAGGTTCGTGTTTTCTCACGTCGGGGAATTGATAAAGACGAACGTGCGCTCGCAATTGAACGGGCTGAAATCGATCGGCTTGCAATGGATCGTGATGCTGAGCGTGTCATCTTGGAAAGAAGTTTTTACCAAAATTTGAAAGAAAGACTGCTAGACCAAAAAGTTGTTAACGGACCAAAAGGTATTAAAGTTGGTGCAAAAATAACGGAGGCCCTCCTGGAGGAGTTCACGCAAGGTCAATGGCGACAAATTACGGTTAAAGACGATGCGGCCATGGCTGATATTGAAGCGATTAATCGTCAGATTGACGAAAATGTGACGCGTCTTCAGGATTGGTTTGAAAATAAAGTCGATAAGTTACGTCGGGGCGATGAGTTATCCCCGGGTGTTCTTAAAATGGTTAAAGTCTTTATTGCTGTAAAGCGTAAGATACAACCGGGAGATAAAATGGCGGGACGTCACGGTAACAAAGGCGTTGTCTCGCGAATTTTACCTTTAGAAGACATGCCATATTTAGCCGACGGTACTCCGCTTGATATCATTCTAAATCCACTTGGTTTGCCGTCTCGTATGAACGTAGGGCAAATCCTGGAAACCCACTTAGGAGGTGCGGCAGCAGGGTTGGGGCGTAAAGTCAATCAGATGCTTGAGCAGTACAGAAAGAATGACGCGACTTTAGCGGAAGTTCGTGGAACGTTAAAAAACATTTATGACCGGCCAGAAGATCAAGAAGATATGAAATCAATGTCTGATGATGAAATTCTTGAAATGGCGCATAACCTGCGCAAAGGGGTTCCAA